>JBAVEE010000231.1:0-5749 GCA_049587575.1 Bradyrhizobium sp. | reverse complement strand
GATCGATACCACCACGCGGTCGTGCTCGGCGTGCGATTTCGCCAGCCGCCCGAGATTGCGGAACTGGGCGCGGCGGAAAGGCTGCACCCGCACCCGCGTCGCCAGCGTTATCTCGGCGATATAGTCGTTCTGGGAGCCCGCGTAGATCGTATTGTGAAAGCGCTCATTGACCTCGTGAAACCGGTCGGGATTGCCGGCATGGCTCAGTACCCGCAATTCCTCGTGAATCGCCTCCAGCCGGTTCCGTTGCACCGGCGTCATTCGTTCCGCGGCCAGACCGGCGCACAGCGCTTCCAGCTCCGCCATGGCCTCGAACATTCCGGTCAGCCGCTCGATCGAGGGCCGCGCCACCAGCGCGCCACGATGTGCCCGCGCGTCCACCAGGCCTGAGGCGACGAGTTGGCGCAGCGCCTCGCGCACCGGCGTGCGCGACACGTTGAAGCGTCGCGCAATGTCGGTTTCGTCAAGCGCGGCTCCCGGCGGCAGCGCGCCGCGCACGATCTCGTCGGCCAGTTGCAGGCGCAGTTCCTCCGCGCGCGTGATCTTGTCCGGATAGGGCGCGGCGCGGTCGACGCGGCGAACGACCGTCTTCGTCTGCTGGGCAGGGGGTACAGGAACGCCGGCCGGAAGATCGTCGAGACTCATGTCTTTTGATCCGTCTTTGTATCCCCGGGTTCGTCGATAATGCTGACATGCGCGGCGACAATTTTCCACCCTTCCGGAAATCGCACCCATGTCTGCATCTGCCGCCCCACTCTGCCCGGCGCGGAGTCGCGATAAAACAGCGTCGAGGCCACGGCGGCGTCACGGCCATAGGTCGTGATCACGGTTGCTGCGGTCCGCCGCATCAGGCCTGCCGGCGAGCGCGCGGCGCGAAACGCCGTGATGGCGTCATAGCCGTAGAGATTTTCACCGATGCCGTAGCGCAGCGTGCGGGGATCGGCGCGGAACAGATCGTCGAGAACGGCGACGTCGTTCGTCACCAGTGCCTTCTCATAGCGCGCGAATTGCTCGGTCACCTCGGCGATCGCGTCGGGAAGATCGACCTGCATGGCTACAATCCCCTAGGCCGTGGCGCGGCAACCACGCCGGCGCGCTCCAGCGCCCCGGCCACGCGCAGCGCGATATCTTCCCGCCAGGGCGCGGCGATGATCTGCACGCCGATCGGCATCGGCTCGAGCGGAACCGGGACCGCGACCACCGGAAGTCCGATGAAGGAAATCGGCTGGGTATGAATGCCGATATTGGCGCGCACCGGCAATTCGACGCCGTCGAGCACGAAGGTCGCCTGTCCGAGTTTCGGCGCGACGCACGGCGTCGCCGGCGCAATGATGACATCGACCGACTTGAACAGTTCCAGCACCTGGGTGCGGTACCAGCGGCGGAATTTTTGCGCGCGATCGACCAGCGGTGCGGGAATCATCGCTCCTGCCAGCAGACGGTCGCGCACGGCCGGATCGAAGTCATTCGGCCGTTTGCGCAGCCGATCGAGGTGAAGCGACGCACCTTCGCAGGTCGAGATGACATAGGCCGCGGCGCGGGCGCGCGCAGCTTCGGGAATTTCAACGGTTCGCGTCACGCCGAGCGCGCTGGCGATGCGGGCGACGGCCTCAATGGCTTCCGGGAAGACGTTCTTCTGAAAATATCCGCCGGCGACCGCAATCCGGACATCGCCGATATCCTGCGCCAGCAACGGCGAGACCGGCTCGGCCGGCCGCGTCGTGCAGGCGGCATCGTCCGCGTCGGGTCCCTGCATCGCATCATAGGCCAGCGCGACATCGCCAACGCTGCGCGCAAACGGGCCGAGATGATCGAAGCTCGAGACGAACGGGAACGACCGCGCGCGCGACAGCCGGCCGTATGTCGGCTTCAGCCCGAAAATTCCGCAAAACGACGACGGCACCCGGATCGAGCCGTTGGTATCCGACCCCAGCGCCAGCGGCACCAGGCCGCCGCCGACCGCGCTGCCGGAGCCGCCCGACGAGCCGCCGGTCATCCGCGTCACATCGTGCGGGTTGCGGGACGGTCCATCGTGGATGTTTTCGCCGGTGAAGTCGTAGGCGTATTCGCCCATATTGAGCGCGCCGATCAACACCGCGCCGGCCGCCTCCAGACGCTCGACCAGCGTGGCGTCGCGCGGCGACGGCGGAAGATCGCGGTTGATCTTCGACCCGGCGCGGGTCGGCAGACCCTGCACATCGAACAGGTTCTTCACCGCGAACGGCACTCCGGCGAGCGGGCCGGGATTCTTCCCGGCCGCGACGGCGGCATCGACCGCGCCGGCCTTGGCGCGCGCGCGATCGGCGGTGACGTCAGTGAACGAATTCAGGACCGAATCGTATTTCGCGATCCGCGACAGCGCCGCCTCGGCCACGCCGAGCGCCGACAGTTTTCGGCTCTTCACGGCCAGCGCGATTTCCGCGGCGGAAAGCCCTTCGCCCTCGGCGGTTGCTGCGATATCAGGCTGCAAAGACACTGGCCGGCTCGGTTTCGTCGGGTAGCGCAAACTCATCCACCAGCCGCGCCAGTTTCAGCGACACCTCGAGATTGGCCCGCACCGCAGGCCTCCATGCGTCCTCGACCGGCAGGCCCAGGACTTTCGAGACGGCGTCGATATATTCATCAAGCGGATCAGCAGCCATTGTTCTTCCTGCGCTCGGTACTGTTCGTTTGAGCATGATCTCCGCGCAAGCGCCACGCGCTTGTCGCGAAGGAAAACCAGTTCCCGCCTTTCCGGATCATGCGCTAGTGAACCGGCAACGGCGGATGGGGAATCGCCGTCAGCAGCTCCTTTGTATAGGCATCCTGCGGGTCGCCCAAGACCCGTTCGGAAGGACCCTGCTCGACGATTCGTCCCGTTCGCATCACAATGACACGATCGCACAATAGCCGCACCACATTCAAATCATGCGATACGAACAGATAGCTCATCCCCATCGATTGCTTGAGGTCCTGCAGCAGATTCAAAACCACCGCCTGTACCGAGACGTCGAGTGCCGCGGTCGGCTCGTCGAGAATCACGAGCTTCGGATGCAGCGCGATCGCGCGCGCGATACCGACGCGGGCCTTCTGGCCGCCGGACAATTGATGCGGGAAACGATCGAGCAGATTGACCGGCAGGCCGACCAGACCCGCCAGTTCCTCGCAGCGGGCGCGCAACGCGTCGCTTCCCCCGATGCCGCCAAGCTGCATGACCGGATCAGCGATCGCGCGCGCGGCGGTGAAGCGCGGGTTGAGGCTGTCGGTCGGATCCTGAAACACCATCTGGATGCTCTTGCGCAGCGGCAGCCGCGCGAAGGCATTGGGCAATATGCCGCCGATCTCGTCGCCGTCGAACATGATGCGGCCCGAGGTCTGGTCCAATAGCCGCATCACCATCATCGAGGTGGTGGATTTGCCGCATCCGGATTCGCCGACCAGGCCGACACTCTCGCCATGTCCCACGGCAAAACTGATGCCGTCGACCGCTCGGAACAATTCGGGCTCGGCCGGCGGCTTGCGCGAGAACAATTTGGCCAGCGTCGTGCCGGCGTCCTGACGCGGATACTCCTTCACAAGCTTTTCGACCAGAAGAAGCGGCTTCTTTTCTCTGTTTCCGCCTGCGTCGAGCGCGGTGGGCGCTACTGGGGAACTGCCCTCCCCCGCGCTGCGCGCCGAAGCCTCCTCCTCCGGCAGCAAGTCGCGCAAGGAGACACCGAGCCGCGGCGTCGCGCGCATCAGCTTCCTGGTATAGGCATGCTCCGGCCTGGCAAAGATTTCGGCGGACAACGCGGTCTCGACCACGCGGCCCTTCTCCATCACCACGACGCGATCGCAATAGGCCGCGGCCAATCCGAGATCGTGCGTGATCAGGATCGTCGACATGCTCCGGCGCTTGGTCAGTTCGACGACCAGGTCCATCACGGCCTTCTGCGTCGTGACGTCGAGGCCGGTGGTTGGCTCGTCAGCGATCAGAAGCTGCGGATTGCAGGCCAGCGCCAGCGCGATCACCACCCGCTGGCACATGCCGCCCGACAGTTCGAACGGGTAGGCATGATAACGCTCGCGGGGACGCGCGATCTTGACCTGCTCCAGCGCCGCGATCGCCCGGTCGGTGACCTGGGCCCGATCGACCTGCACATGCTGCAACAGCACGTCCTCGATCTGGTGGCCGATCTTGCGGATCGGATTGAGCGCCAGCCGGGGACTCTGGAAAATCATCGAGATTTCGCGGCCGCGCAGGTCGCGCATCTGATCCTCGGTCGCGGCCTTGACATCGACGCCGGAGAACAAGACCGAGCCTCCGGCGATCTTGCCGGCGCGATCGAGAATTCGCATCACCGCGTAGGACGTGACCGATTTGCCGGAGCCGGACTCGCCGACAATGCCCAGCGTCTCCCCCTTGGCCACCGCGATATTGACGTGCTGCACCGCCTTGACGATGCCGCGGCGGGTGACAAACTCTACGGTGAGATCGCTGACCTCGAGCAGCGGCGGCGCGTTCATGGCGCTATCTCCACGCACGCGGCACACCCCCTCGCCCCGCCCTTGCGGGGAGAGGGTTGGGATGAGGGGCATCCATCAGCGAATACAGGGAGCACATGAATTCGTGGAGACTCCCCCTCACCCAGTTTTGCGCTACCGCGCGAAACTTACCTCTCCCCGCAAGCGGGGCGAGGTGAAGAAGACCGCGGCCAGATGACTTTACCATTACCTCATGTCCTCCGCTGCGGGTCGACCAGATCGCGCAATCCGTCGCCCAGCAGGTTGAAACAGAACACCGCGATCATCAGCGCGCCGCCCGGGAAGAACGCCACCCACCACTCGCCTGAGATGATGTTGGTTGCGCCTTCGGCGACCATGATCCCCCATTCCGGCGTCGGCGGCTTGACGCCGAGACCGATGAAAGACAGGCCGGCCGCATTCAGGATGGCGTACCCCATGGTCAGCGAAATCTGCACCATCATGATCGGCATGATGTTAGGCAGGATGTGCACCAGCAAAATCCGGACGTCGCCGTTGCCGGACAGTCGCGCCGCCTGCACGAAGCCGGCCTCGCGCCGCACATTGGCTTCGGCGCGGGCGACACGCACGTAGAGCGGAAAATTGACGATCGCGGTGGCGATCACGATGTTGGTCACGGTATTGCCGAGCGCGGCAACGATCCCCATCGCCAGCACGAACAGCGGAAACGCCATGATGGTGTCGGAGACGCGCCCGACGATGCGGTCGGTCCATCCGCCGAAGAAGCCGGCGGCTATTCCGGCGAGGCCGCCCATCACCAGCACCAGCGCCACCGAAGCGATCGCGATCGCGAAGTCGAGCCGGGTCGCGGCCAACACGCGGCTGAAAATATCCCGTCCCAGCAGATCGGTACCGAACCAGTGGTGCAGCGACGGCGCCTGCAAGGTCGCGGATGTGTCACTGGCGAGCGGGTCGTAGGGCACGATGTAAGGGCCGAACAAGGCACAAAGCGCGATCAGAACGAACAGGGCGAAGGACAATCCGGTCACGGGATTGTCCGCCACCACATAGACGGCGTGGCGGAAAATGGAGTTGGTGGGGGGCTTGGGTTGCACCCCGGCGACCGGCGCTACCGTCAGACTGGCTTCGGTCATGCTTCCAGCCTCACGCGCGGATCGATCACGCCGTAGAGCATGTCGATCAGGAGATTGAGCGCCACGTACAGTACCGCCATGGTCAAGACGAAACCTTGCACCGGTGCGAAGTCCGATTGCAGCAGCGCTTCCACCGCGTAGGAGCCGATGCC
>JBAVEE010000230.1:0-4425 GCA_049587575.1 Bradyrhizobium sp. | reverse complement strand
GGCCAGGAGAGCGCCAAACGCGCGCTCGAGATCGCGGCGGCCGGCGGACACCACCTTTTGATGATGGGCTCGCCCGGCGCCGGCAAGTCGATGCTGGCGGCGCGGCTGCCCTCGATCCTGCCGCCGCTGTCGCCGTCCGAACTGCTCGAAGTCTCGATGATCGCCTCGGTGGCCGGCGAAATCCGCGACGGCGCGCTGACCGCCAAGCGGCCGTTCCGCAGCCCGCATCATTCCGCCAGCATGGCGGCGCTGACCGGCGGCGGCATCCGCGCCAAACCCGGCGAAATCTCGCTGGCACATCAGGGCGTGCTGTTCCTCGACGAATTGCCGGAGTTCGATCCGCGCGTGCTGGATTCGCTGCGCCAGCCGCTCGAAAACGGCGAGGTCGCGGTCTCCCGCGCCAATCACCGCGTCACCTACCCCGCGCGTTTCATGCTGGTGGCGGCGATGAATCCGTGCCGCTGCGGCCACGCCTACGAGCCCGGCTTTTCCTGCAAGCGCGGGCGGATCGACCGCTGCACGTCGGATTATCAGGCGCGGATCTCGGGCCCGCTGATGGACCGCATTGATCTGCGGATCGAAGTGCCGGCGGTGACCGCCGCCGATTTGATCCTGCCGCCACCGGCGGAGGGGTCCGCGGAAGTGGCCGAGCGCGTCGCCGCGGCGCGCGACATTCAAGCCGCGCGTTACGCCGCGGCCGGACTGCCGCAGATCCGCACCAATGCCGAGGCGCCGGCCTCGGTGCTGGAGACCATCGCCCAGCCGGACGCGCAGGGCCTAAAACTGTTGCGCGATGCCTCCGAGACCATGCGGCTATCGGCGCGCGGCTATCATCGCGTGCTGCGCGTCGCCCGCACGCTGGCCGACCTCGACGGCGCGGAAAAAATCAGCCGGCTGCATCTGGCCGAAGCGCTGTCCTATCGCGCGCTCGCCGAGGATCAACGGCGCGCGGCGTGACCGGCGGCACCGGCCGAGCCTTCCAATGAAAAGGCCCTGAAATGCGGGGCCTTTTCTGCCTTGCGGGCTTTCGGTCAAATTTACGCGGCAGAGGCTTTCCTGTTCACGCCTTTGCGCAGCGCCACCGCGTTCAGCTTGGTATTGGCGGCTTTTTCTTCGTTGAGATTTGTCGTCAGCAGCCGAACCACATCGTCGTGCCCGAGTTCTTCGGCCCAGGCGATCAGGGTGCCGTATCGCGAAATCTCGTAATGCTCGACGGCCTGCGCGTTGGCGACAATCCCGGCATCGAGCACGGCCTTGTCATCGATCTCGCCGGCAGTTTCGTCGGCTTCCTTGATCAGACCGTCGATCGCCGGGCAATCGGTGCCCCTGGGCGTTTTGCCAAGCTTGGCAAACACCTTGTCGAGGCGTTCGATCTGATTTTGGGTATCGACCTGGTGAGCCTTGAGACCCGCCTTCAGGTCGCTGTTGGTCGCCATCCCTGCCATTTTCGGAATGGCCTTGGTGAGCTGCTGCTCCGCATAATAGATGTCCTCGAGCTGATGGAGGAAAAGGTCTTCCATCGATTTGATGTCTTTGGTGAAGATGCCCATTGGCTTGCTCCTTTGTTTGATGCCGTGAAGCAAACACCAACCCCAATGTTTCGTTCCTGTGTACGATTCAGCACTTAACCCAATGATGGCAGGGGTTTTCTTCGACCCGACCGGGATCATTCGCGCTGCTGAAAACGGGAGTCGCGCCGCGCCGTCAGCGCATGGCTTCGTCGCTTCCGGCGCCCGGATGACGTCGCCCTAACGGCGCCGGGCCACGGCGACCCCCAGCAGAAAGGCGATCAGCAGCGAACCGAGCGGCGCTTCGCGCGCGATATTGCTCAGGACGCTGAGCGGCATGCCGGGCCGTTTGCCCGCCTCGATCGCGGCGTTGAGACGGTGGACGGCTTCCTTGAATGCCTCCCCGACCTCGGCGAGGCCGGACCTCGGCTCCGGAACGGGGTCCAGGCCATCGTAAATGAAAGGGGGCGCCGGGCTTTCATCGCTCATGACTTGATCTCCTGGCCAACGGCAGCCCAATCGATCAGGCCGGAAATCGTTCCGTGGCCGCCGCGCGTGACGTCGAAACGGGGCCGTGCGCTTGCGGCGGACCGCCGCAGATCCGCGCCAACGCCAGAGCGTTATCGTATCGTGCGCGCCGCATCGTGCGGCTTGGCTCTTGGCCTCGCTACTTCCAGCACAGTTGCTCTGATTTCATAGGGCGGACGTACGGCAAAACGCGCGAAACGCGCGGCGAGATCGCGAAGGCGTGGCTGCGAGCCAAGCGGGCTGTTTGAAACTGAAATCACAGCGATCGCCATACCGCGTGCTTGCGCCGAACCGCGCAATCCAGCCCGGCTCGCCGCCCGTCAACCCGCCGGTAACGAGTTTTGTTTACACTCCGCCAACCATAAGCCCCTGCGTATCGAGGGCCCGGGAAAAGCGAGTGGCGTGTCATGTTGCGTTTCAAGATTCTAGCCTCGGCTGTTCCGTTGATCGTCGCCGCCGTGTTCGCGCGCGGCGGGCTGTTGCCGGGTCCGCATCCCTGCATCGCGATATCGGACACTTCGGTCCAGATTTCGGATGTGCCCTGGCATGCCGATCTCCACGTCGCCTTCACCGACGACCCGGCGGCCGCGACCGTGCGGGTCCAGATCTCGGACAGCGCCGAGGCCGCCGATTTCGTCGTGGTCGACGATGCCGACAGTACGGAGCGAGGGGCCTGCGAGGCCAATGCGGCGACCCGCTTTGTGGCGGTTTCGGCCAACCCCGCCAGCGGGACGCCCGTCATCTACCTGACGCCTGACGGTCCCGCCGATTACCGGATCTTTGTCAGGTCGAAGACCTTTACCCTGCACGACGCGGCAGCGCTGATCGTCGGCGCCAGTGGCGGGCACCGGCCCGTCGAAGCCGCCTCGCTTTGACCTTTTAACGTTTTATCAACCCTGTTCTCACCGGGCGGCGTCGCACCGTCCGACCTCAAGCACTTCGCAAGGTCGCCGAGGCATCGTCGTCGCAGGCAAATGACGCGCGACGGACAGCCTGCAACGGAGGTCGCGCGCAGACAGTCGCGATGCAAACCCAGGGTAGTCGGCGATGAAGCGGGTTCTCCGGATCAAGCTCGGCATACGCCGCTTTACGCGGCGTCATCCGTGGATCGTTTTCGCGGTCCGCTCGTTCACTGTCTTTTCCGCCGCCTTCGGCGGCGCTTATGGCTTTATCGCCGGCAGCCGGTCCGAGGGTTCGGGCTATGACCCCAACGCCTTTGCGATCGGCGCCAGCTTCCTGTTTGCGCTCGCCTGCGTCGGGCTTGCCACGCTGAGCATGCGGCTGCGCTTCGTGCACAAAAGAATGCGCAAGATCGCGCTGCATAACGAAGCGCTGGCCGATCGCAATTGGGAATTGAAGGAGGCCGAGGAACGCGCCCGCAGCCTGTTCGAATCGCAAGGCGACCTGATCGTGCTGCGCGACGCGGAAGGCGCCGTCACCTTCGTCAACGACGCCTATTGCGACCTCGCCGGGCAACCGCGCAGCGCGCTGATCGGCAGCCGCTTTCAGCTCGCCGTGCTCGAGCAGGGCGATACCGCGCTCGAGGCGAACGGCACCCGGATTCACGACCAGAAGATCTCAACCGCGCTCGGACCGCGGTGGATCGCCTGGCGCGAAGGGCTGGTTCGCTTCGATGCGGGCAGGCCGGCCGAGATGCAATGCGTCGGCCGCGATGTCACCGACCGCACCGAGACCGAACGCGCGCTCGCCGAAGCACGCGACCTGGCCAATGCCGCCAACCGCGCCAAGTCGCGCTTTCTGGCGATGGCCAGCCACGAAATCCGCACGCCGCTGAACGGCATTATCGGCATGAGCGGGCTGCTGATGGATACGCCGCTGACGGCGGAGCAGATGACCTATGTCAAGGCGGTGAAGACCTCCGGCGACGCGCTGCTGGCGCTGATCGAGGAGCTGCTGGATTATTCCAAGATCGAGGCCGGCAAGATCGATCTCGAACACCGCCCGTTCGCGCTGGCCGCGCTGATCGAGGACATCACCGAGCTGCTGGCGCCGCGGGCGCAGGCGCGAAAGCTCGAGATCGCCGCCTATGTCGACGAGCGCCTGCCGCGGGAAGTGGTCGGCGATTCCGCGCGGCTGCGCCAGGTGCTGCTCAATCTGGCGGGCAACGCGATCAAGTTCACCACGACCGGCGGCGTGGCGCTGATCGTCGAGCCCGGCATCTGGCCAAACGAAATCAGCTTTTTGGTGCGCGACACCGGCATCGGCATCGCGCCCGAAGCCCAGCAGCGGATTTTTCGCGAGTTCGAGCAGGCCGACGAGCGCATCGCGCGGAGCTACGGCGGGACGGGGCTGGGCCTGAGCATCTCCGAGCGGATCGTCAAGCGCATGGGCGGCCGCATCACGCTGGAGAGCAAGCTCGGCGCCGGCT
>JBAVEE010000229.1:0-3742 GCA_049587575.1 Bradyrhizobium sp. | reverse complement strand
GGGCTTGAGTGTGTTTCATGTCCGTCGCCACGTCGTTGATCCCCGGGTTCGATGAGATCGTCAGACAGGGCGATCCCAGGCGCCTCGCCGAGGTGGCGCGCCGGATCGCCGGGCTGTTCCTGCAGGGGGCGGCGAACTTCGGATCCGATCACGTCGATCTGTTCGACCGCGTCCTCATCGATCTCGTTCCGCACACCGGGATGGCTGCCCGCGCCGATCTGGCCGAGCGATTGTCCGTTGTCGCCAACGCGCCCCGCGCGCTGGTCGGGCGACTCGCGCAGGAGGACGAGATATCGATCGCGGGTCCGCTGCTGCGCCGATCGCCGGTCATCGACGAGGGCGTCCTGATCGAAATCGCGCGCATCAGGGGCCAGGGTCATCTACTGGCGATGTCGGAGCGGCCGACGCTTTCACCCGACCTTACCGACGTCATCCTGCGCCGCGGCGATCGCGATGTCGTCAGGCGCACCGCCGCCAACGCCGGGGCGCTTTTCTCGCAGGCCGGGTATTCCGCGCTGATCAAGCGCGTCGGCAACGACGGCGTCCTGGCGCTCGCGGTCGGCCAGCGCGACGACCTGTCGGATCAATTGCTGAAGGAACTCCTGGCGGGGTCGATCGATGTCGTCCGCCGCCGCCTGTTCGACCTGGTCAAGCCCGGCAGGCAGGCGGCGATCGGCCGCGCGATGAGCCAGATTTCCGGTGGCGCCGAGCGGGTCGAGAGCCGGAGAGATTTTGCGCCGGCGCAACGGGCGATCCTCGCGCTGCATCGCGCCGGGGAGCTGAACGAATCCGCGCTGCTTGGCTTTGCCAAGGCCCGCAACTACGAGGAATCGGTTGCCGCGCTATCGGCGATGTCGGGCGTGAATATCGCAACCCTCGACCGCCTGATGGCCGGCGACCGTCACGATCCCGTCCTGATCGTCGGCAAGGCGGCCGGACTCGAATGGGCGACCGTGCGCGCCCTGATCCTGCTCCGGCTGGGTCCGGCGCGGCTGCCATCTGCAACGGATATCGAGAAGGTGCGGTCGAACTTCATGCGGCTGATGCCTTCGACGGCGGAGCGGGTGGTGGGCTTTTGGCGGACCCGGCAATCGGCGTGACGTGAAGCCGCCATCGCCGCCGGTCCAGAGCCTTTCCCGTTTCGCTTGAAAACGCCCTAGCCGGTTTTCCTGAACCGCAAGTAGGCCGCCCGGCGGCCTTCGCGTTCGGCTTTGCGGCCATAGCGCGTCATCGTGTAATCGGGCCATGGCTCGCGCCAGTCGGACGCACGCTCCGCGGTCCAGACGAAATCGGGCGATCGGGAAAAATGCGCCAGCGTCCATGCGCAATAGTCGCTGATATCGCTGACGAAGCGAAATTCGCCCGCGGCCTTCAGAACGCGCGCCATGCTGGCGATGGTCGCGTCCTGCACGAAGCGCCGCTTCCAGTGCCGCCGCTTCGGCCAGGGGTCGGGATGGATCAGATCGATCCGGGCCAGCGAATGCTCCGGCGCCCACGCCAGCAGTTCGGCGGCGTCGCCGGCGAACAGCCGGATATTGCCGATGCCGTGGGCCTCGATCTGCGCCAGGATCTTGGCCATGCCGTTGACGTAAGGCTCGCAGCCGATGAAGCCGGTGTTCGGAAAGGCGCGGGCTTCCGCGACCAGGTGCTCGCCGCCGCCAAATCCGATTTCGAGCCTGACCTCCCCGACCGGGGCGTCGAACAGCCCGGCGAAATCGCGCGGTTGCGGGCCGCCAATTTCCAGCGCAAGCCGTGGCAGCAGGTGCTCGATCAGGTCGGCCTGGTGCGCGCGCAGCCGGTGACCCTTGCGCCGGCCAAAGAATGAGCCGTGGGGATGGGCGGCGGCATCGGCGGACGATGCATCGTGATTTCCGGGATCCCGGATCGCGGCACTCATCGCAGCGACCGGTACAGTCGATGCAGCAGCCGCGTCCTCGGCTCGATCGACGAAATATACATCTGCTCGTAGTCGGTATGCGCGCCCTTTCCATCGACGCCGAGGCCGTCGAGGGTTGCGGTATCCGCCGCGGTGAAATTGCCGTCGGAGCCGCCGCCGGTGGAGGTGTCCACGAGTTCAAAGCCGATCTCGGCGGCGAGCGCCTTGGCGTGTTCGAACAGGGCCGCCCCCGCATGGCCCTTCTCGTAAGGCGGGCGGTTCAATTCGCCCGTCACCTTGACGCTGACGCCTTCGGTCCGCGATTTCAGGTTCAGGATCCCGGGAACCAGCTCGTCGGCATCCGCGACGGTCGGAAGCCGCATGTCGACCTCGGCGTAAGCTTCTTCGGGGATCACGTTCGGCTTGGTGCCGCCTCTGACAACGCCGACGTTAACGGTGACGCCGCGTTTGATGTCATTCATGGCCTCCAGGGTCTGAATGACATTGGCCAGTTCGCGTATCGCGCTGCGGCCGTCCTCAGGCCGGGTGCCGGCATGGGCGGCAACGCCTTTGACGAAAATCTCGAAGCGTGCGACGCCTTTGCGGCCGGTGACGATTTTGCCGCCGTCGCGGGCCGGCTCCGTTACCAGCACATATTTGGCCTTGCGTCCCTCGGCCTCGATCAGCGCGCGCGAGGTCGGGCTGCCGATCTCTTCATCCGAGACGTAGAGCTGGGTCACGCCCAGCGGCGAACGCTCGGGTTCGGCGCAAAGCTGCCGGAACGCGTGGTAGGCCAGATAGGCGCCGCCCTTCATATCGTAGATGCCGGGACCAAAGGCGCTGTCGCCCTCGACCCGAAACGGCAGACGCTCGATGAATCCGAGGGGATGAACGGTGTCGAGATGGCTCAGCACCAGGATTCCGGGCCGCTCCCGGCCCCATGACGACCGCGCCAGGATGTGGTCGCCGCAGCCGGAATGTCCCGCGATGCGCTCGATGACGGCAGGCAAATCGCGATAGCCGTCCGCGACCAGGGTCGCGAGCCTGTTGATCTGATCGGGCGCTTCCGTCGGGGTCTCGATTTCGACCCAGCGGCGGATGCCGGCAAGGATGGCTTTCGAATCGAAAGGGTTGGAGGACGTCGAAAGCATGCGTCGCCTTTTTGGAGTTCAACGATTGTCATTCCGGGCGCGCCCGGTGACAGCCGCCGCGCGAACCCGGAATCTCTGGTTTACCCGACGTGCATCCGCGCGTCCGGGATTTGCCCGCCTTGCTCGCCCCGGGAATGGCGGCCGATTTCAGCGCTTGTCGGGAGCTTCGTGCGCGGCGATCTGTTCGACCAACTCGACAATGCTGCGCCGAAGCCTGGCGTCGGCGATGCGGGTGAATGCGCGGGTCAGCGCCAATCCCTCCGATGTCGCCAGGAAATCGGACACGTATGCCGGCGAGGCCCCTTCGCTGAACCCTGCGGCGCCGGCGGTGCCGCTGGGGCCTCCCTCAAACAGGAACGATACCGGCACCTGAAGTATTTCGGAGATCTGCTGAATGCGGCTTGCACCGACGCGGTTGGTCCCCTTCTCGTATTTCTGAACCTGCTGGAACGTGAGCCCCAGCGCATCGCCGAGCTTTTCCTGGCTCATGCCCAGCATGATGCGGCGCATGCGCACACGACTGCCGACATATTTGTCAACAGGGTTGGGCGCTTTGGTCGACATCGCCAACACTCCTCGGGATTACGCCTGTCGGTCGAAGGAAGGCGGAATGAAATATGTCTCAGCCGCCAATACCGTCAAATCCTGTGCCGAGATTCGGTGGTGAACGAGTGCAGAAAATTTGAGCAATCTACTGACGGGTCGGATCCTGAAC
>JBAVEE010000228.1:0-23439 GCA_049587575.1 Bradyrhizobium sp. | reverse complement strand
TGTGGTACGTCTCCGGCAATCGCGACGAGGAAGTCATCGAGAAGCCCGACAAATTCATTATCGACCGCGCCCGGCCCCGCACCCATCTGTCGTTCGGCTTCGGTATCCATCGCTGCGTCGGGATGCGGCTGGCCGAACTGCAGCTCAAGATCGTGTGGCAGGAAATGCTGAAGCGGTTCGACGAGATCGAGGTGGTCGGCGAGCCGAAGCGGGTGTATTCGAGTTTTGTGCGCGGCATCGAGTCCCTGCCGGTGCGCATACCTGCGTGAACAGACCAGCCTCTTGCACCCCGCCCATGATCCGAATATCCCGACCACAGCCGCGCGGCGCACGCTTCCGTGCGTCCGCGATCTGCCAGCCGAGTTCAGATGACCGCCACCGACCATACCGAACACGATGAATACTCCGACATCCGCGAAGCCGTTGCAAAACTCTGCGCGCAATTTCCCGGCGAATATTGGCGCAAGCTCGACCGCGAGATGGCCTATCCATCCGCTTTCGTCAATGCGCTGACGGAAGCCGGCTACCTCTCGGTCCTGATCCCCGAGGAATATGGCGGCGCCGGCTTGAAACTGTCCGCCGCTGCCGCGATCCTCGAAGAGATCCAGCGCGCAGGCTGCAATGGCGGCGGCTGCCATGCCCAGATGTACACCATGGGTACGCTGCTGCGGCACGGCAGCGACGCGCAAAAGGCCAAATGGCTGCCGAGGATCGCCGGCGGCGAATTGCGGCTGCAGGCGTTCGGCGTCACCGAGCCTTCCAGCGGCACCGATACCTCGTCGCTCAAGACCTTCGCCAGGCGCGACGGCAACGACGCTTA
Source organism: Bradyrhizobium sp. (assembly GCA_049587575.1). Taxonomy (GTDB): domain Bacteria; phylum Pseudomonadota; class Alphaproteobacteria; order Rhizobiales; family Xanthobacteraceae; genus Bradyrhizobium. The sequence continues at coordinate 22,619 of JBAVEE010000228.1, read as the reverse complement.
TATCGTCAACGGCCAGAAAATCTGGACCAGCCGCGCCGAATATTCCGACCTGATGATCCTGCTGGCGCGTACCACGCCGAAGGAGCAGGCCAAAAAACGCACCGACGGCCTCTCGGTTTTCATCGTCGACATGAAGGCGGCGAAGGGGAACGGGCTCTCGATCAGTCCGATCCGCACCATGATGAACCACTCCACCACGGAAGTGTTCTTCACCGACCTTCGGGTGCCGGCCGAAAACCTGATCGGCGAGGAAGGCAAGGGCTTTCGCTACATCCTCTCCGGCATGAATGCCGAGCGCATCCTGATCGCGGCTGAGTGCATCGGCGACGCGAAATGGTTCATCGCCAAGGCCTCCGCCTACGCCAGGGAACGCACGGTGTTCGGCCGCCCGATCGGGCAGAACCAGGGCGTCCAGTTTCCCATCGCCAAAGCCTATGCGGCGATGCGGGCGGCCGAGTTGATGGTGAAGGAAGCCACGCGCAAATACGAAGCGGGGCTCGATTGCGGCGCCGAGGCCAACATGGCCAAGATGCTGGCTGCCGATGCCTCCTGGGAAGCCGCCAACGCCTGCGTACAGACCCACGGCGGTTTCGGCTTTGCGGAGGAATACGACGTCGAGCGCAAATTCCGCGAGACGCGGCTGTATCAGGTCGCGCCGATTTCGACCAATCTCGTTTTGTCGTACCTGGCCGAGCATGTGCTGGGCATGCCGCGCTCCTACTGAGAACAAAAGATGCTGCCGCTCGAAGGACTGACCGTCATTGCCGTCGAACAGGCTGTCGCCGCGCCCTTCTGCAGTTCGCGCCTCGCCGACGCCGGCGCGCATGTCATCAAGGTGGAGCGGCCGGAGGGTGATTTCGCGCGCGGCTACGACGCGGCGGCGAAGGGACAAAGCAGCTATTTCGTCTGGCTCAACCGCGGCAAGGATTCCGTCGTCATCGACCTCGCCAGCCCGGAGGGCCGTGACAGCCTCGAAAAGCTGATCGCCGGCGCCGACGTGCTGCTTCAGAATCTCAAGCCGGGATCGATGGATAAGCTTGGCTTCTCGCTGGAGCGCCTGAAAACGGATTACCCAGGGCTGATCTGCTGCACCATTTCCGGCTATGGCGACGACGGCCCCTATGCGCATCGCAAGGCCTATGATCTGCTGATCCAGGCCGAAAGCGGCCTCGCCTCGATCACCGGCGGGCCGGATGGGCCTTCGCGCGTCGGATTGTCGATCGTCGATATCGCCACCGGCGCCACTGCGCACGCCGCAATTCTGGAAGCGCTGATCGCGCGCTCGCGCAGCGGCAGGGGCGCCGACATCCGCATTTCGATGTTCGACGTGATGGCCGACTGGCTGACGGTGCCGCTGCTCAATTCGGAAGCCGGCAATCCGCCACAGCGCATGGGGCTCGCCCATCCCTCGATCGCGCCTTATGGCGTGTTTCGCTCGAAGGACGGCAAGGACATCCTGATTTCGATCCAGAGCGAGCGCGAATGGAAGAAATTATGCGCGGATGTGCTGGGTCAGCCCGACCTGCCCAATGATCCCAGATTCGCCAACATGGTCGAGCGCGTCCGCAACCGCAAACTGACCGACACCACCGTCGGCGCCAGCTTTGCGGCCATGACCCGCGACGAACTGTTGAAGCGATTGTCGGACGCCGACATTGCGTTCGCCGAGGTCAACACCATGGCCGATCTCGCAAGCCATCCGCATCTGCGCCGCATCGAGGTCGACACGCCTGAGGGACCGGTGACCTATCCGGCGCCAGCGGCCATTGTCGTCGGAGAGCCGCGCCACTATGGCGCCGTGCCAGGGATCGGCGAGCGCGCGGCCACCCCCAAAGCCAACGCCAAGGCTTCTCCCGCACGGATGAAATCGTCATGACCGACAAGCCCGATCTCGACCATTTGCGCCAATGGATCGGCCGCAGCACGCAGGCCTCCGACGTCGTCACCGCGCAACTGACGAAGGGCCTGCGCGCCACGCTGTTCCTTCCCATCGGCGAGCCGAAGCCGGGCGACGCCGCGCCATTCACGGTGCATTGGTGCCTGGCCCAGCCGGTCGCCCCGATGTCGGAACTCGGCCCCGACGGTCATCCCGCCCGCGGCGGCTTCCTGCCGCCAGTGCCGCTGCCGCGGCGGATGTGGGCCGGCGGCGAGCTCGAATTTTTCGATGGCCTGCGAGTGGGCGACGAGGTGACGCGGACCTCGCGCATATCGGACGTGACAATGAAGACCGGATCTACCGGCACATTGTGCTTCGTCTCCGTCGATCATCTGGTGACGACGCCGCGCGGCACCGCCATCCGCGAACGGCACGATATTGTCTATCGGGATGTGTCGCCATTCGCGCCCGCCAAACCGGTGGTGCCGACGCCAACGGCGCAGCACCGTGAAAGCCACATGGCCGATCCCGTGCTCTTGTTCCGCTATTCGGCGCTGACCTTCAATGGTCACCGCATTCATTATGACCGCGACTACGTCACCAGGGTGGAAGGCTATCCCGGCCTGATTTTCCACGGCCCGATGCAGGCGGCCTTGCTGGTGGAATTCGCCGCCAGGCTGCATGGCGGCGCGGCGCCGAAGAAATTCAGCTATCGCGGCGTGCAGCCCTTGTTCGAGGGTTCGGAATTTTCCGTCAACGCCAACGACACCGGCGCCGGCATGGAATTATGGACGGCAAACTCGGCCGGCCAGCCGACGATGAAGGGGAGCGCGGCGTGGTGAGATCCTACCCGTCATTCCGGGATGGCGCGTTAGCGCCAGACCCGGAATCTCGAGATTCCGGGTTCGATGCTTCGCATCGCCCCGGAATGACGGAGTGAAGCATTGCCCCGCAAACCCACCGACAGCGCAGGCGCACCGGTCACCGTCAAACAGGCAACCCTCGACCTGTTGCGGGCGTTCGGCATCAAAAAAGTGTTCGGCAATCCCGGCTCGACCGAGTTGCCGTTCCTGAGCGACTGGCCCGACGATATCGACTATGTGCTGGGCCTGCAGGAATCCTCCGTGATCGGCATGGCCGACGGTTACGCCCAGGCCACCCGCAACGCCGGTTTTGTCAACCTGCATTCCGCTGCCGGGGTCGGCAATGCGCTCGGCAATATCTTCACTGCCCACCGCAACCAGACGCCGCTGGTGATTACCGCGGGCCAGCAGGCGCGCTCGATCCTGCCGCTTCAGCCGTTCCTCTATGCCGAACGCGCCTCGGAATTTCCGCGTCCCTACGTCAAATTCTCGATCGAGCCGGCGCGGGCCGAGGATGTGCCGGCGGCGATCGCGCGGGCTTATTATGTCGCGATGCAGCCGCCCTGCGGGCCGACCTTCGTTTCGGTGCCGATCGACGACTGGGCCCGTCCAACGCGGCCAGTGGAAGCCCGCAGCGTCAGCCGCGAGATTGGCCCCGATCCGGTTGCCCTGGGACGGCTTGCCACGGCGCTCGCGGCAAGCAAGCGCCCTGCTTTGGTGGTTGGGCCCGGCGTCGATCGCGCGGAGGCCGTCGACCTGATGGTGCGCGTTGCGGAGAAGACGCGCGCGGCGATCTGGGTCAGCCCGTTTTCGGCGCGCTGCAGTTTTCCGGAACGGCATCCGCAATTCGCCGGCTTCCTTCATGCCTCGCCGACGCAGTTGTCGGATGCGCTTCATGGCCATGATCTGGTGGTCGTGATCGGCGCGCCGGTATTTACATTCCACGTCGAAGGCCATGCCGCGATCTTCGATGGCGCGACCGCGATATTCCAGATTACCGACGACCCCGATGCCGCGGCGATCACGCCGGTCGGCGCTAGCATCGTCGCGAGCATGAAGCCGGCGCTGGCGATGCTGCTCGACATGCTGCCTGAGACCAGGCGCGCGATGCCGGAAGGCCGCACCTTGCCGCCCGCCCCGCGCGCGGGCGATCCGATTCCCGCCGAATTGTTACTGCACACGCTATCGACAGCCATGCCCGATGGCGCCGTGCTGGTGGAGGAAGCTCCCTCGCATCGCCCGGCGATGCAAAAATTCATGCCGATGCGCGGCCAGGACAGCTTTTACACCATGGCGAGCGGCGGCCTCGGCTATAGCCTGCCGGCCGCGGTCGGCATCGCGCTGGGACGCCCGGGCGTGCGGACCGTTTGCCTGATCGGCGACGGCTCGGCGATGTATTCGATCCAGGCCCTATGGACCGCGGCGCAGCGCAAGCTGCCGCTGACGGTGGTGGTGCTCAACAATTCCGGCTACGGCGCGATGCGCTCGTTCAGCCAGGTGATGCAGGTGCGCAACGTGCCCGGCCTCGGTCTGCCCGGTCTCGATTTCGTCAAGATCGCGGACGGGATGGGCTGCGACGCGGTCCGCGTGACGAAATCCTCCGAACTCGCGCCCGCGCTCAAGCACGGCCTTGCGCACGACGGCACCAGCCTGATCGAGGTGATGGTGGATTCGGCGGTGCCGCTGCTTTATGGGCAGAAGGGTTAGCCGTCATTGCGAGGAGCGTCAGCGACGAAGCAATCCACTCTTCCTTTGCCGCCCGATGGATTGCTTCGCTTGCGCTCGCAATGACTCGGGAGAGCGTGCCGCGCTCCCCATGAAGGGATTCTACTTCCCGTAATCTTCCCGCATCTTCGCCTGGATCTTCGCCATGCCTGAGATCCAGCGGTCGTAATTCTCGGTCTTCCTGCGCATGTAGCCGAGCACCTGCGGATGCGGCAGGATGACGAAGGTTTCCTGCTCGATGCCTTTGAGCGCGTCCTGCGCCACCTGCTCCGGCGTCAGATCGCCGTCGCCGGATTGCGGCCCCTTCGGGATCGAGCGCAGCATGTTGGTGTCGACGCCCTGCGGGCACAGGATCGAAACCTTGATGCCATCGGCTCTGTGCGAGATCGCGAGGCTTTCAGCAAAGCCCACCGCCGCATGCTTGGTCGTGGAATAAGCGGGGCTGCCAACCTGCGAGAGCAGTCCGGCCGCGGAAATCGTGTTGAGGAAATACCCCTCCCCGCGCGCCTTCATGCGCGGGACCAGATGCCGCGCGGCATAGACATGCGCCATGACATGGACGGCCCAGCTTCTCGCGAACGGCTCATCGGAAGTCCCGCCGGCATTATCCGACAGCGGATCGAAGCCGCCGCCGATGCCGGCATTGGAGCAGAACAGCGCGATCGGGCCGAACAGCCGCTCGGTTTCGTCGATCAGGTGGAGGATGTCGTTCTCCTTCCCGACGTCGCATTTGAACGCCGCGCCGGCGATCGAGGCAGCGACAACACGCGCGGCCGCGCTATCGATATCGGCGACGACAACCTTTGCCGCACCGGCGCGATGAAAGGCTTCACAAAGCGCCCGGCCGATACCGTTGGCGCCGCCGGTGACGACCACGATCTTGCCATTCACCTGCATTGCCAAACCTGTTTGTTTGAATTCGATCTCAGGCCAGAACCAGATCGAGCACGGCGGTGTAATGGCAGGCCGCGCCCAGCAGCACGAAGGAATGCCAGATCACGTTCTGAAAACGAAGCCGCCGCCACGCGTGAAAGATAACCCCGAAACTGTAGAGAAAGCCACCGGCGACGATGAACCAGAGCGCCAGCTGCGGCAGCGACGACAGGCCGGCATCGTAGGCGATCAAGCCGCTCCAGCCCATCGCCAGATAGAGGCCGACCGATACCCGGTCGAAGCGGCCCGGGAAAAACAGTTTAAGCACAATGCCGACCGCGGCCACGCTCCAGACGCCGGCCAATAGCGACATCGCAAATGCGCGGTCGTGCAGCTGTGCAAACACCGGCGTGTAGGTTGCCGCGATCAGAATGTAGATCGCGGAGTGATCGAAGCGGCGCAGCAGCCATTTGCGTCGCGACACCGGCCAGAGATTATAGGCGGCCGAAAATCCGAGCATGGCGAGCAGGCCCACCGCGTAGACCGACACCAGAGCAATCTGGTAGGCGGACGCGAATACGCCGGCCAGCACGATCAGTACCGTGGCGCCGATCAATCCGCTGAACACGCCGATCCCGTGCACGATCCCGTCGGCGATCAGTTCGGCCCGATCGTAATTCCAGCGGATGGCGCCGGCCGCCGCGTGGGCGGATGTCGAGGCGAGTTGCTTCAGTCTGAAGACGCTCATGGCGGTCCGAAAGGCTTTAAAACGCGGCAAATGGTATCTCCAGGAGGTCAACGAACCATAAAACCCCAATAGCGTCCGAAGTGTGAAACTTGATTTTGGCTCGCCAATCGCCATTTCCGGTTAGTTCTGCAGCCAAGTGCCCGCCCAAATCGAGATTTCCCCCCGCATGGCCCTCCGTATTTCCGATATTGTCGAGGAAGCGCGGCTGTCGGCGCGGGCGTTAAGGGACTTTGGCGACCATTTCTTCAATCCGACGGTCCGGCTCGGCGTCACCGGACTGTCGCGGGCCGGCAAAACCGTCTTCATCACCGCGCTGATCCACGGCCTCACCCGCGGCGGGCGTTTTCCGGTGTTCGAGCCGTTCGCGACCGGGCGGATCGCCCGCGCCCGGCTCGAGCCGCAGCCGGACGACGCGGTGCCGCGTTTCGACTATGAGAGCCATGTCCGCACCCTGATCGAGGCGCGCCGCTGGCCGAGCTCGACGGTCGATATCAGCGAGCTGCGGCTGGTGATCGATTATCAGCGGCAGAACGGCGCGGACCGCAGCCTCACCCTCGACATCGTCGATTATCCGGGCGAATGGCTGCTCGATCTTCCTCTGCTCAACAAGAGTTACGAGCAATGGTCGAACGAAAGCCTCGCGCTGTCGCGGGCAAGCCCGCGCGCGCCGCTCGCCGCACCCTGGCACGCCTATCTTGCAAGCCTCAGCGCCGAAGGACAGGCGGACGAACAGGCCGCGCTGTCGGCAGCAAAGCTGTTCACCGAATATCTGCGCACCTGCCGCGACGAGCGCTTTGCCATGAGCCTGTTGCCGCCGGGCCGTTTCCTGATGCCGGGCAATCTCGCGGGCTCGCCGGCGCTGACTTTCGCGCCGCTCGATCTGCCGGAACATGGCGCAGCGCCGGAGGGATCGCTGTGGGCCATGATGCGCAGGCGCTATGAGGCCTACAAGGACGTCGTGGTTCGCCCTTTTTTCAGGGATCATTTTGCGCGGCTGGACCGCCAGGTCGTTCTGGTCGACGCGCTCTCCGCGTTCAACTCCGGACCGGAAGCCCTTGCTGATCTGGAGGCGGCGCTGGCCGGAATTCTGGATTGCTTCAGGATCGGCCGCGCCACGCTGTTCAGCGCGCTGTTCCGGCCGAGGATCGATCGCATCCTGTTTGCCGCGACCAAGGCCGATCACCTGCACCATTCGAGCCATGACCGTCTTGAAGCGGTGCTGCGGCGGGCCGTCGCCATGGCAGTCGTCAGGGCCGAGGACACCGGCGCCGATATCGACGTCGTGGCGCTGGCGGCGGTCCGCGCCACCCGCGAGGCAATGGTCGCGCGCGGCCGCGAAAAATTGCCGTCCCTGCTCGGAATACCGGCGTCGGGCGAGCGCGCGGGCGGCGAAACCTTTGACGGCAACACCGAGGTCGCGACCTTTCCCGGCGATCTTCCCGGCGATCCCGAAGAACTGTTCAAAGACAGAACCGCGTTTCGCGGCCTCTCCAGCGCCAGCGCCGAAAAAGCCGATTTTCGCTTTCTGCGCTTTCGGCCGCCGCAGTTGGAGAATGAAGGGCCGGATGGCCCGGCACTGCCTCACATCCGCCTTGACCGGGCGCTGCAGTTTCTGATCGGAGACAGATTGCAATGAGCGAGCGCTCCCTGCATCGCAAGCCTGCGACCTTCAAGCTCGACGATCCCGGCGTGATCGTGATGGATGGCGACGATGCCAGCCGCCCCGCCCGCGGCACGGTTCATGTCACCCCCGAATCCGACCCGGCGCTGCTGCCGGTCCCGGTCGAGGCTGAGGTCCTCCCCGCACAGCGGGGATTCCGATGGGGAACCGTATTCTGGAGCGCCGTCGGCGGACTGACCCTGCTCGGTCTCGGCCTGGGCGTCACCCAGCTGATCGAGGACCTGTTTGCACGCAGCGAGGGCCTCGGCTTTCTCGGTCTCGCCTTTGCCTTCGTCGCGGCGCTGGCCCTTGTCGTGGTCGTCACGCGCGAAGCGTTCGGACTTGTTCGGCTGGCGACGATCGAAAAACTGCATCTGCGCGCCGCCGCGGTGCTGGCAAGCGATGATCGCGCGGAAAGCCGCGCCGTCGTGCAGGACCTTCTGAAGGTAGCGCACCAGAATCCGCATCTGGCGCGGGCCCGCGCCGCGCTGCAAGGCCACGCCGACGACATCATCGACGGCGCCGACATGATCCGCCTCGCGGAGCGCGAATTGATGACGCCGCTCGATTCCGAAGCGCGGCGCCTGATTTCGTCGGCCGCCCAGCGCGTCTCGATCGTCACCGCGGTCAGTCCGCGCGCCCTGGTCGACGTGCTCTTCGTATTCGCGGCATCGCTTCGCCTGATCCGGCAGCTGGCGCGGCTTTACGGCGGGCGGCCGGGCGCGCTCGGCATGATCCGCCTGATGCGCCATGTCATCGCGCATGTCGCCATCACCGGCGGCATGGCGGCAAGCGACAGCCTGATCCAGCAGGTGCTCGGCCATGGGCTGGCGGCGAAACTGTCGCAGCGGCTCGGCGAAGGCGTGCTCAACGGCCTGCTCACCGCGCGGCTGGGCCTGGCGGCCATCGACGTCACCCGCCCGCTGCCGTTCACCGCCCTGCCGCAGCCCGCGCTCACCGACCTTGCGAAAGATCTTTTGCGCAAGCGCGAGGCGGAGTGAATTCTTAGGTCGACGAACCGGTCATCGGTCCGAAGGACCGGACCCGGAATCGCGAGATTCCGCGACCTGCAATCGTGGACGAACATCTCCCGCCAGCACGCGCCAGCGATAGAGCGGGGAACCCTCCGGGGGAGATAATTCCGGCGTCCAGCCGGTGAGCTTTTCGAGCGCGTAGGTGTCCATCACGATGCCGCGCCAGACGCGGTCGACCCGTTCCAGCGGCTCCCTGACCGCCGTCGTCGACGCCCAAATCGGATTGGCGTTGTCGTTGTCGGGCTCGCGCCCGACATAGAGGCCGGCGTGACCCCGGATCAAATTCATGTCCGGCTCACGAAAGCCGAGATACCGTCCGCGCTCGTTGATCTGCACCACCGGCAGGCGACTGCCGAAGAACCAGCGCAGCATCGAATAGGTCCGGTAGTCCGTAGTGGCGATCCAGGTCGCGCCGGTCTTTTGCAGCTCCGCCTCGGTCCGGTTCGCGATCGCTTCGTAACCGGCCTCGCCGCCGACCGGATCGGTCCTGCCGATGAAATTCAGCGGTGTTGCGACATAATAGAGGAACACGCCGACGACAAAGGCGATGCCGGTGATGATCGCCAGCCTCGCCCACCGGAACGACGATTGGATCAGCGACTCCGGCCAGCCCTCACCCCGCAGCATCGAAAGATTGATGGCGGTCGCGGCAAATCCAACCGGCCAGATGAACATCAGCCAGGTATCGCCGACCCGCAAGCTCATCGATTTCCACAGGAAGTAGACGAAGGGAACGATCACCGCGGTCGACAGCAGAATGGCCACGGGGTCCAGCCGGCGATATCCGCGCCACGCCGTCAAAGCGACCCCGGTCAAAACCACCGGCAGCAGGATGAATCCGACCAGCCCGAATTGCAGGCCGATGAATTCGCCGAACGTGCGCAGCGACCATTCATGCGTCGCGGTCGCCCGCACCAGCTGGAAGCGGAACGACGCCCAGTCGTGCTGCATGTTCCAGATCAGGACCGGCAGGAACAGCACGAACGCGATCAGCGCCGCCGCCCACGGATAAGGGCTGCGCAGCCAGCGCCCCCGCCAGCGCGGCACCAGCATGAACGCCGCTACGGCCGGAAGCATCAGGCCTGCGGTGAATTTCGACAGCAACGCAAGTCCGGCGAAGACGCCCGCGGCCAGCCACCAGCGCGCGTCGTCGCTCTCGGTGAGCCGGACCAGCGCCCACACCATCGCCGTGGCAAACGGAATCAGCGCGATGTCGGGCGAGACCTTGGCCATCAGCAGGCCGTAATAGAGGGCCGCTTCCGGCATCAGGACCGCGATCGCCACCGCGCGGAAATCATGCGTCCTGCGCCGGACGATATCGGCGAGCAGCAGCTGCGTTACCAGCATCGCCAGCACGCCGGCAAACCGTACCCCGAAATTGGTATCGCCAAAGATCGCGGTGCCGAACCGGATGAACCACGCAATCATCGGCGGATGATCGAGGAAGGAAAGCACGCTCTCCTTCGACCAGGTCCAGTAATAGGCCTCGTCGGTGCGCAGATCGAGCAGGCTCGCGTAGATCACCCGCAATGTCGTCAGCGCCGCGATCAACGCGGCAACGGCAAGCCATCGCCGAAAGGCGGAATTGTCCGGCCTGGCTGGCCTGTTGTCGGGGGGCGCTATCGTCACGGCGCTTTCTCCCCGACTCCCCGGGAGGTGTCAACGTGTCCAGCCCCGCGATCGCGGTTCGACGCCATCTCAACGACGTCACGTCGATACGTGATCCGGCGCAGATCTGAATAATTATTCAGAAAAATCTCCCTGAACTGCCTTCGAATTTCTCGAACCGCGCGCTTCGGGGATGCGACTGATGGGCGATGGGCAAGACTGAAAACTGCAACCCGCGCCTCTCGCGCATCGCCAAAAGGAGAATGACCATGTTACGTAAACTCACTCTGGCCCTTGTCGCCGCCGCTTCTCTCAGCGCCGTGGCGCTGGCTCCCTCCGTCGCTTCCGCGAAGCCCTGGGGCGGCGGATGGGGCTGGGGCGGCGGTTATCATCATCACTGGGGCCATGGCTTCGGTATCGGCTATGTCGGCGGTTATGACGACGGCGGATGCTATGTGACGCGCCGCGTGATGACCCCGTTCGGCCCTCGCCTGCGCACCGTTGATATCTGCGGCTATTGATCGCTCGCTTCGTTCAAACAACAGCTCCGGCCGCCCACCAGCGGCCGGGGTTTTACGTTTTATTATCCCGAGGAAGGCGTCCCGCGATGTTCATCTGGGCCGGCTGGATTACTGCATCCCGGCGTCATGGGCGCCGCGAAACCATGAATTGACCCCGAATTGACTTGCGCCACAGCAATGCGACTATTGCGCGGGCCCATTTAGCAAAATCGAGTACCGGTTTGGGCGGAAATGGAATGCAGGCATGGCCGAGACCGGCAATCACCGGCTTCGACGGAAGGCTTCAGGGAGAGACGCGATGCTCGACAGACGGGAGTTGCTCAAGCGCGCCGGCGCGGCGGCGCTTGCGACAGGTATCGGTTCGGCCAGGGCGCTCGCGCTCGACACCGTGAATCTGCCGTTCGATAATGGTAAACGGCCGTTGGTCAAATACCCGCAAAAGCGCCCGATGATCGGCCTGACCACACGGCCGCCGGGTCTCGAGACGCCCTTCTCCGTCTTCAACGACGGCCCGATCACCCCGAACGATGCTTTTTTCGTCCGCTATCACCTGGCGGACATCCCCTACAATATCGATCCGGACAAATTCACGCTGGCGATCAAGGGCAAGGTCGACCGTCCGCTCAGCCTCTCGCTGAAGGAAATAAGAAAGCTTCCCGCGATCGAACTGATCGCGGTCAATCAATGCTCGGGCAACAGCCGTGGTTTTTTCGAGCCGCGGGTCGCCGGCGGTCAATTGGGCAATGGCGCGATGGGCAATGCGCGCTGGCGCGGCGTGCCGCTCAAGACCGTCCTCGACATGGCCGGGGTGCAGGGGGGCGCGAAGCAGATCACCCTCAACGGAATGGACAAGCCGGTGATGGATACGACGCCGGACTTCGTCAAGGCGCTCGATATCGACCATGCGCGCGACGGCGAGGTGATGCTGGCCTACGCCATGAACGGCGAGGACCTGCCGCTGCTCAACGGCTTTCCGCTGCGCTTGGTCGTGCCCGGCTATTACGGCACCTATTGGGTCAAGCATCTCAACGAAATCACCGTGATCGACAATGTGTTCGACGGCTTCTGGATGAAATCCGCCTACCGGATTCCGGACACGCCCTGCAACTGCGTCGAGCCGGGCACCACGCCAAAGGCGACGATCCCGATCAGTCGCTTCACGGTACGCTCCTTCATTACCAGCGTGGCCGACGACGGTAAGGTGAAGGCGCGGAAAACGACGAAGCTGAAGGGGATCGCCTTCGATGGGGGCAAGGGCATCAAGGAGGTCGAGGTCTCGATCGATAATGGCGAGACCTGGACACCGGCCAAGCTCGGCAAGGATCTCGGCAAATATTCGTTCCGCGAATGGACGCTGCCGGTGAAACTCGTCCCCGGTTTCTACGATCTCAAGGTTCGCGCGACCAACAATACCGGCGAAACCCAGCCGACCGAACCACAATGGAATCCGGCGGGCTATTTGCGCAACGTCGTCGAAACCGTTCGCGTCACCGCGGCGTGAGGAGAAGTGTCATGATACGCTGGTCTCCTGTGGTGCCCCCGCTCGCAATCGCGGCGATCGCCGCGCTTTGTTTCGGTTCGGTGAGCGCCGCGCCGGTTTCCTACAAGCTTCCGGAAGAAACCGCCGCCTTCATGCCCGGGCCGAATCTCGAGGTGGTGCAGAACAACTGCACGGGCTGCCACTCCGCCGACTATATCGCCACCCAGCCGCGCGGGCCGAAATACAAGGCGGATTTCTGGAAAGCTGAGGTCAACAAGATGATCAAGCTCTACGGCGCGCCGGTCGCGGACGCCGATATTCCCAGGATCGTCGAATATCTCGCCGCGACCTATTAGGAGATTCCATGACGACGCGAATGGCGGTTTGCGGAAAGCAAACGTCGCGGTTCTGATCCGATCAACCGGTCAATCCCGAGGCAGCAGCGGGGCCGTTTTTGCCGGACGGAACGGCGCCCGCTTGCAATCCTCGGTCGGGATCAGTTGAAGGTGGCATGCCCGTTGTCGTAGTAATGGCCGTCGTAGTCGTAGTACCCACTATCGTAGTTGCTATGGTAGCCGGTATCGTAGCCATTACCGTAGGCATATGAATTGCCATAATAGCCAGGGCCGCCATCGTAATAGCCGGGGTCGCCATCGTAGCCATAGGCCCCACCCAGCACCGCGCCTCCAATCAGGCCAGCCGCAATCCCGGCGCCGATGCCGGCGCCGCGGAAACCGCCGCCATGAAAGCCACCGCCTCCACCGCCGGCGAAGTGAGCGCCGCCGCCATGGAAACCTCCACCGTGACCGCCTCCGCCGCCGTGACCACCTCGTGCGAGCGCCGGAGAAGCCGCCGCGAGCGCGGCCGCAAGGCAGATCGCGCCTAAAGTCTTAAATTTGGTCATATGATTTTCTCCATGAGTAAAGCATGGAGGAGGAACGGGGCGTTCGCCCCCTTTGTTCCGCGACGAACCCAAAGATGACGAAGGTTTCATCTCCAGGGCGGATATCGCGAAAGCCATCGTTGCAACCGGCGAACGGGCTGGCACCAGATCGCCCGGGGCGTGGGGTTCTTGACGGTGAAATTTTGATTCCAAATTGAAAGGAATCCGTCGGAAGAGGGGCGGGCCCCAAACCGAATGCCAAGCCACTCAAAAAAAGATAACCCGCCGCATTTTTTTCAACGTTCGCAGTGCAAAATCATCGCAAAACGGGCGAAAAGCTGCAAATGCGCCGCGATAATGATCGTTTTTTGCCGAAATCCCTCTGACGTTTAAGCTATCAAGCGCGCGCCATACCGCGTATCGTGGCCGTCGGACATGGCGGTTTGCGGGGACCGGGAGTCCACTTTTGTTTTTGATCCTGCGGAGACGACGTGATGGCTAAAGGTACTGTGAAGTGGTTCAACGCAACCAAGGGCTTTGGATTTATTCAGCCCTCGAGCGGCGGCAAAGACGTTTTCGTCCATATTTCGGCGGTCGAGAAAGCTGGTCTTTCGACGCTCAACGAAGGACAGACGGTGGAATACGAAGAAGTTGCCAATCGCGGCAAGACCTCGGCCGAGAATCTCAAGGTTTGATCCGAGAGCGCGGTCGATAGCAACGCACTCTCGGAGGCGATCCGGGAGTGGGGCTTCAGCAAGAACCCCAGGCAAGCAGATTTCAACTGGCAGGAGCGGGAACGCTCTTGCGCATTTTTTTAGTCGGCGCAGGACGCGCCGGCTCAAATGCCCAATCCCCTTTGAACATCTTCCGATATTCACAACCTCCGGCGGCCGCATGCCGCCCGCGCGAAAGGCATTGCGTCCGGTCGCACGCCAGATCATTTTATTGATGACGCTTGGCCGTGACGCCAACCGCCGATTCCTTTGAGCTCGGCTTGATTGTATGCTTTGGCGGATCCTGCGCCGGGGCATGCGATGAAATTCGATCCCGCCTCTCTTCCCCTGTTCACGGCGCCTTACGCGCCGGACGATGGCCCGATCGCGGGGAAGCTTCTCGAAGCGGCCAAATTGAGCGCGGAGCAGAACGCGCGGATCGACCGCACCGCGACGCGCCTGATCGATGCCATTCGCTCGGGCGACGACCGGCTCGGCGGCGTCGAGGACATGCTTCGCGAATTCGCGCTTTCCACCCGGGAAGGCCTCGCGCTGATGGTGCTCGCGGAAGCGCTGTTGCGCGTGCCCGACGCCGGCACCGCCGACCGGTTCATCGAGGACAAGCTCGGCGAAGGCGACTTCGTGCACCACGAGACCAGGTCGAGCGCGTTCCTGGTCAATGCGTCGGCGTGGGCGCTCGGGGTATCGGCGCGCGTGATTCAGCCGGGCGAAACCCCGCAAGGGACAATCGGGCGGCTGGCGAAACGCCTGGGCGTTCCGGCGATCCGTGCCGCCACCCGGCAGGCGATGCGGTTGATGGGCAGCCATTTCGTCCTTGGCGAGACCATCGAGGCGGCGCTGGCACGGGCGCATTCGCTTGCCGCACCGCGCTATTCCTTCGACATGCTCGGCGAAGGCGCGCGCACCGCTGACGATGCGGAGCGCTATTTCAATTCCTACGCCCGCGCGATCGAAGCCATCGGCCGCGCCACCGATAAACGGCCCCTTCCCGACCGGCCCGGTATCTCGGTGAAGCTCTCGGCCCTGCATCCGCGTTTCGAAGCGCTGAGCCGGCAGCGGGTGATGGCGGAACTGGTGCCGCGGCTGGTCGATCTGGCGCGGCGGGCCAAAGCGTACGACCTGAATTTCACCGTCGATGCCGAGGAAGCGGACCGGCTGGAACTGTCGCTGGAGGTGATCGCCACAGCATTCCGTGACGCTTCGCTCGCCGGCTGGGACGGTTTTGGTCTCGCCGTTCAGGCCTACCAAAAACGCGCCGCAGCCGTCATCGACTATGCGAACGAACTCGCAGGTTTGCTGAACCGGCGCATGATGGTGCGCCTCGTCAAGGGCGCCTATTGGGACACCGAAATCAAGCGCGCGCAGGAGCGCGGGCTTGCCGGCTATCCGGTGTTCAGCCGCAAGGCGATGACCGACCTCAACTACATCGCCTGCGCGCAAAAGCTGCTGGGCTCAAGGCCCCGCCTGTTTCCGCAATTCGCCACCCACAATGCGCTAACGGTCGCAACCATTCTGGAACTGGCCGATGGCGAGAGCGGCTTCGAGTTCCAGCGCCTGCACGGCATGGGGGAAGCGCTCTACGCGCGATTGAACGCGGATATTCCGGGCCTGGCCTACCGAACCTATGCGCCGGTCGGCAGTCACCGCGATCTCTTGGCCTATCTGGTGCGTCGGCTTCTGGAGAACGGCGCCAATTCATCATTCGTGGCGCTCGCCGCCGACGATACCGTGCCGGTGGCGACGCTGCTGCGGCGCCCCGCCGACATCATCGGCAGCGCGCAAAACGCGGGGCATCCGAACATCCGCCTGCCCGGCGATCTCTATCGACCGCGGCGGCGAAATTCGCGCGGTATCGAATTCGGCGACCGCGCCGCGTTGAGCGACCTGCTTGCTGCGGTCGCGGCGGAAACGGCTGCCGTTGCGGCGGCAACCCTGATCAACGGCCAGTCCCGCGCCGGCGTTGGGCGACCGATCGTCAGCCCAATCGACCAGACCACGGAGATCGGAAGCGTGGTCGACCCGACAACCGCGGATGCGAATGCGGCGATGGCCGCCGCGCGCGAGGGATTCCAAGCCTGGAGCCGAACGCCGGGCGAGACGCGCGCAAAAATCCTCGAAGCGGCAGCCGACCTCCTGGAGCGGCGCGCGGTGCGCTTCATCGCGCTATTGCAACGCGAGGGCGGCAAAACGCTCGATGACGCGCTTTCGGAAGTCCGCGAAGCCACGGATTTCTGCCGCTACTACGCCGCGCAGGGCCGCGACCTGTTCGGCGCGGGCGAATCCCTGCCGGGTCCGACCGGCGAGAGCAACGTATTGCGGCTGCGCGGCCGCGGCGTATTCGCCGCGATATCGCCGTGGAACTTTCCGCTGGCGATTTTTACCGGCCAGGTGACGGCGGCCTTGATGGCTGGCAATGCGGTCGTGGCAAAGCCCGCCGAGCAGACGCCGTTGGTTGCCATGGAGGCTGTTCGGTTGCTGCATGAGGCGGGCGTGCCCGCTTCCGCGCTGCATCTGTTGCCTGGCGACGGCAACATCGGCGCGGCGCTGACCGCCCATCCCGATGTGGCGGGTGTCGTCTTCACCGGCTCGACCGAGGTGGCGCGTTCGATCAATCGCCAGCTCGCTGCCAAGGATGGCCCGATCGTGCCGCTGATTGCCGAGACCGGCGGCATCAATGCGATGATCGTCGATGCCACCGCCTTGCCCGAACAGGTCGCCGACGATGTGGTGATTTCGGCGTTTCGCTCCGCCGGCCAGCGCTGTTCCGCGCTGCGGCTATTGTTCGTTCAGGACGACGTTGCCGACCGCATGATCGAGATGATCGCGGGTGCCGCGCGTGAGCTCAGGATTGGCGATCCCCGCGATCCAGCCGTGCAGATCGGACCCGTCATCGACACTGACGCCAAGCAGCGGCTCGAGATTCATATCGCGAGAATGAAGAAGGAAGCCCGCATGCATTTTGAAGGGCGCGCGCCCGCGGGCCAATACGTCGCGCCGCACATTTTCGAGCTGACCGGCGCCGGCCAGCTGACCGAGGAAGTATTCGGACCCGTTCTGCACGTGGTGCGCTATGGCGCTGGCCGGCTCGATGACGTGCTGCGATCGATCGAAGGCTCGGGCTATGGGCTGACGCTCGGTATCCATTCGCGGATCGACGACACGATCGAGGCGGTGGTGGAGCGGCTTTCCGTCGGCAACATCTATGTCAACCGCAACATGATCGGTGCCGTGGTCGGCGTGCAGCCGTTCGGCGGCCAGGGATTGTCGGGCACCGGCCCCAAGGCCGGCGGCCCGCATTATCTGGCGCGCTTTGCCGCCGAGCAGACCGTGACCATCAATACCGCGGCGGCCGGCGGCAATGCGGCGCTGATGTCGGGCGAGGACTAATGGGAATTTACCATCATTGCGAGGAGCGTATGCGACGAAGCAATCCCGCGCCCGTCATTCCGGGGCGACCCGAAGCATCGAACCCCGAATCTCGAGATTCCGGGTCTGGTGCTAACGCACCATCCCGGAATGACGGGAGGATGGATTGCATCATGCAACCAATATCGGCCAAATAGGCTAGGGAACCCATTACGCAGCGTAATTCCACAACGCGGCATAAGACCAACAACAAGACGGGAGCGACCTCGCCATGGAAGACGGCATCTTCGAAGGCCTCAAGGTTCTGGATTGCGCGAGCTTCATCGCCGCGCCCGCGGCCGCGACCGTGCTGTCGGATTTCGGCGCGGAGGTGATCAAGATCGAGCCGCCGGGATCGGGCGATCCGTACCGGAACCTGCCGAATTTGCCGGGATATCCGGTCAGCTCGCACAATTTCGCTTGGTTGCTGGAATCGCGCAACAAGAGGAGCCTCGCGCTCGACCTCTCCAGGCCGGAGGGACAGGCGGTGCTTTATCGGCTGGTGAGCGAAGCCGACGTCTTCATCACCAATTTTCCGCCCGGCGTGCGCCAGCGGCTGGGAATCACCTACGAGGAACTCAAGCCAAAGAATGCGCGCCTGATCTATGCGTCGTTCACCGGCTACGGCGAGAAGGGCGAGGAAGCCAACAAGCCCGGATTCGACAGCAACGCCTATTGGGCGCGCTCGGGCCTGATGGATCTGGTGCGCGCGGACGAGAACACCACGCCGGCGCGCTCGGTCGCCGGCATGGGCGACCATCCCTGCGCGATGGCGTTTTACGGCGCGATCGTCACCGCGCTCTACAGGCGCGAGCGGACCGGCGAGGGTTCGCATGTGAGCTCAAACCTGATGGCCAACGGCGTCTGGGCCGCCGGCGTGCTGGCCCAGGCCAAATTATGCGGCGCGAAATTCGGGGAGAGGCGCCCGCGCGAGCGCGCCCTGAACGCGGTCACCAACCACTACAGATGCAAGGACGGGCGCTGGCTCATCCTCTCGCTGCTCAACGAGGAGCGGCAATGGCCGGCGCTTGCCCGCTGCCTCGGGCGGGAGGATCTGGTCGACGACCCGCGATTCGCCACCAAGCCGGAGCGCCATGCACGGTCGCTGGAGTTGATCAAAATCTTCGACGACATCTTTGCCACAAGGGAGCTGGCCGAATGGCGCGCCAGACTAGACGGCAACGGCCTCGTGTTCGGCGTGGTCGGCATTTTGGACGACATTCCCAACGACAGGCAGATGATCGAGAACGAAGTGCTGGTGCCGTTCGAGAACGACACCATGCTGACGGTCAACAGCCCGATCTGGATCGACGGCAGCAACAAGGTCAAGCCGCGGCATCCGCCCGGGATCGGCGAGCACAGCGATGAGATCCTGCGCGAGGCGGGTTACGACGAGGCGTCGATCCGGCAATTGCGGGCATCCGGCGCGGTGGCGTGAAACGACAATGCCGATCACATGATTGAACCGGCCGGTCTCGATGTTGCCGCAGCGGGCAGCGTGCTCCCTCGCGCTTTGGGAGCGGTGATCACACTCGGCGCGAGCCAATTCCGGATTCGCAAAACTATTTATTGTGGAGCAGCACCCACCCAACCGCGGCGAGGGCGATGACCAGGGCGACCGCGATCGCCCAGGTGCTGACGCGGATATCGCCGGCGGTTTGCCGGGCGCTTTCGTTCTCGGCGATCTCGCGGTTCCGCTCCTTGGTTTCCCCGCTCGGGTCACTCACGACCTGCTCCTCCCGTCATGAAACACCGGATAGGGCGGATAACCTAGCCTAGGCTCCGGCCGTCGTCGACGACCGCAAGCCCGCCTCAAACACGACCTCGGAATCGGGAACACCCTTGCCGCTGCCTCCCAGCCCTGCGAGCCGGCTCAGGGAAAACGCCGCCACTGCCGCGCACAGGGCGGCGCCCGCGGCGGCCATGAACACCGCTCCCGCGCTCCATTTCATGGTCAGCAGCGCGCCGCCGACCAGCGGTCCGACGATCGAGCCGACCCGGCCGATTCCGAGCGCCCAGCCGACGCCCGAGGCCCTGACCGAGGTCGGATACAGCCCCGCGGCCAGCGCGTTGGCGGCGGTCTGACCGCCGACAATGCAAAAGCCGGCCGCGAAAATCGCCATGGTGACGAAGATAACCGAATGCCCGAACTGGCCGATCGCACCGACCGCGAAGACACCCATGAAATAAACCAGCGCCAGCGCGCGAAAGGAGAAGCGATCGATAATGCTGCCCAGCGCCAACGTTCCGACGACGCCGCCGACCTGCAGCATCGATCCGATCGCGACAGCCAGCGAAACCGACGCACCGAGATCGTTGAGAACCGTGGGCAGCCAGTTCGCCAGGAAGAAAAGGTCGAGCAGGCTCATGAAGAACACCACCCACAAAAGCAGCGTGGTCAGGGTACGTCCGCCCTTGAAAAGATGCAGCACCGGAATCCCGGTCAGTTCCGGTTCATGCACGACGAACCTTGTTGCCGGAGCGAATGCAGCCTTCGGGTTGATGAACCTCATTAGTCGCGCGACACGCTCATTCGCCCGGCCGGTGAGCGCAAGAAACCGCACCGATTCCGGCAATTTCAGCGCCAGGATCGGCGCCAGCAGCAGCGGCATCGCGCCGCCGACCGCAAACACGGATCGCCAGCCGAAATGCGGAATCAGCGCCGACGCCAGCAGGCCACCGAGGGCCGCGCCGGTCGAAAATCCGCAAAACATGATCATCACCATGGTGGCGCGGCGGCGATGCGGACTGAACTCCGACGTCATCGCAATCGCATTGGGCATCGCGCCGCCAAGACCGAGGCCAGTCAGAAACCGGACCGCGAGCAGCGTGTTGACGTCCTGGACGAATGCGGTGACGAGTGCGCCAAGACCGAACGCCAGGGTGGAAAAAATGATGATCTTCTTGCGTCCGACGCGATCCGCCAGCGGCCCGAAGATCAGCGCGCCGATCATCAGGCCGAACAGGCCCGCACTGAACACCGGCCCCAACGCGCCCTTGGTCATGCCCCATTCCCTGGCCAGCGCGGGCGCGACATAGCCGATCGCCTGGGTATCGAAGCCGTCAAGAAACAGCACCGCCGCGCAGCTCAGCAACAGCCTGACCTGAAACCCGCCGACGGGTTGCGCATCGATGAACCCGGCGACATCGACGGGCGGCGGGCTGCTTGCTTGGGCTGTCGAAGTCGTCATCGTTTTCTCCTTGACCTCTCCGTCATTACGAGCGGAGCGAAGCAATCCATGACTCGGCTAGGATGGATTGCTTCGTCACTACGCTCCCCGCAATGACGGCTTGGACGCCACTCGGCACTCACCCGCGCAATGCTTCCTTCGAATAGCCGGCGATCCGCTTGTAGCCTTCGGACAGAGCGACCAGTTCATCTCGGCTGATGACGTCGTCGATTCGCACGAAGGGCCGGTCGTGGCTGCGCTGAAACACCTCGCGCAGGATGGCGTCGGGCGGATTGGTGCGGTTGGTCAGAACGACGCGCGTGGTCGCTTCAAGGCGCTGCTTCTCATAGGCGGCGAACGCGGCAACCGGGTCATCGTTGCCGAGCAGCGCCGACGTCAGCGCCCGCGTATCCAGGATCGCCTGTCCGGCGCCGTTGGAGCCGCGCGGCACCATCGGGTGGGCGGCATCGCCGAGCAACGTCACCCGGCCAAAACTCCAGCGCGGCAGCGGGTCCTGATCAACCATCGGAAATTCCAGCACGCTGTCGGCGGCGCGAATGAGCGCGGGAACATCGAGCCAGTCGAAATGCCAGTCGGCGAACGCGCCGATGAAGTCACTGATCGCGCCGGGCCGGTTCCAGTCGCGCTTGCGGTAAACGGGCGTTTCGATCTCGGCGACCCAGTTGACGAGCTGCAGTCCGTCGGACCCGGCGGCACGGATCGGATAGATCACCATCTTGCCGTGCGACAGCCATCCGGCCCGGATCAGGCTGGCGCCCGATAATATCGGTTTCCATCGCGTGACGCCGCGCCACATGTTGACGCCGGAGTAGCGGGGTTCGCCTTCGCCCGGGAAAAACTGCTTGCGGACCGCGGAGTTGATGCCGTCGCAGGCGACGGCGGCACGACCGCGAATGGTGCGGCTGACGCCACCTCCCGGCCCGGCCGAAAAATGCACGCTGACGCCCGTCTCGTCCTGCTCGACGCCAACGCAGTGATGATTGGTGAGGAGCCGGTCGGCTCCGGCACGGCTCCGGAATGCCTCCAGCAGGACCATTTGCAGGTCGCCGCGGTGGATCGAGAATTGCGGATGGTCGTAGCCCGCGGAGCGGCCCAGCGGCTCCTGATAGATCAGCTGGCCGAAGCGATTGAAGAAGGTGGCATCCTGGGTAGCGATTGCGACCCGCGCCAGATCGGCCTCGAGGCCGAGCGCGGCCAATTCCCTGGTGGCATGCGGCAGCAGATTGATGCCGACGCCGACGGGGCGGATTTCAGCCGCGGACTCGAATATTCGGCAGGGGATTCCGGCCGCGTGCAGCGTCAGCCCGAGCGTCAATCCGCCAATACCGGCGCCGACGATAACGATGTCGTCCATGTTTCCTCCCCGGCCTTCATCGAGACCCGGCTGCCGCGATCAAACAGATCGGTGAGCCTACTGTCAATCTGGAGGCGGCACGACGGCTAAGGCTTTGCCTGGCGATTGCCGATGAAGCACATTCCCATGCGCGTGGCATCGCTAAGGACCTGACAGGCGAGCCCCCTCGCGCAGGTCCATGACTTGAAACTGCGGTCATTATCGGCGGCGCCGGCGCGCTGGCTGTAGCAATGCGCGCCCCAGCCATCGTCATATTCGGTCCCGGTAAGTTCGCGGCTGCCGCGCAATTGCGGCCGGCTGGAAAACCCCCGCGAATAGTCAGGACGTTCGCCGTCGCGCATCGATGCCAGAATATCGCGGCGACGGATCTGGTCGCCGAAGAAATGCGGCGACCCCGGCACCACCGTCGAATTCGAAGGATGCGCCGCCATCCAGTCGACCCCGGGGAAATGAAATCCTCCAATGCCGCGGGTTTGATGGCAGCCCGCGCAGGTGATGTCGTTGAGCCGGCGCTCAAAGCCCGCCACCGAACGGATGTTCTGCAGGTCGATACCGTGCCTCGCCGCGTTTTCCAGCGCCGCGACGACGTCGTTCCTGGTGAATAGGGGATCGGCGGAAGCTCCCTCTCCCTGCACCAGACCGAACGCCGGCTGCAGGTCGGAGG
>JBAVEE010000227.1:0-3213 GCA_049587575.1 Bradyrhizobium sp. | reverse complement strand
ACTTTCTGACTCAGTAAGATTAGGGATTATTCGAACGTCTTTTCGGGCTGAACCGTGAGGCGTATGGCCACCTCGGTTGAGCCGTCTAATACTTCCAGAACGTGATCGCAGAGCAGGCAGCGGAACTCACCCTTGGCTCCGGGCCTTGAGGCGAGCTCAATCCGGCGGTAGCCGGCATGGCACTTCGGACAGGCGATATCAGACTTTTTCATTTTCCGAATATGCGCCAGCGACCGCCAGACTGCCAGCCCAAGCGTCGTCACATCCAACTGATCGGCTACCTGGATCAACGCCTGTCCGATTGGTCGAGATAACCGGCCCGCTGGTAGACGGGGGCGTCTGGCAGGTCACAGGTACGGCCGGAGCAACAACAGCTGGAACAGTGCGCACTCGCCTTTGTACTTGGCGGCAGCACGGGTCTTTTCCAACCCGCGCAACAGGACATTGCCGTCATGGTCGCGCAGCTGCCATTCCCATTTGATCGGACTGTGATTTCTGATCAGCACTTCGAACATGGTGGCTGGATATCGCCACTACGGCAGATTGCCTTGAGGCGGATCAAAACAAGCCGATCTCGCAGAGCCAGGGCTCGGAGCCAGGCCCCGGCTAATCCAGTTCAACGACCTCGCCGTCCACCAGCGAAACCCGCCGATCCATCCGGCCCGCCAATTCCATGTTGTGGGTTGCGATCAGCATCGCCACTCGCGTCGCCTTCACCAGTTGCATCAGCGCATGGAACACGTGATCGGCGGTATTCGGATCGAGATTGCCGGTCGGCTCGTCGGCGAACAACACCCGTGGCGCATTGGCGACCGCGC
Source organism: Bradyrhizobium sp. (assembly GCA_049587575.1). Classification (GTDB taxonomy): domain Bacteria; phylum Pseudomonadota; class Alphaproteobacteria; order Rhizobiales; family Xanthobacteraceae; genus Bradyrhizobium. The sequence continues at coordinate 2,395 of JBAVEE010000227.1, read as the reverse complement.
GCGCGATCGCGACCCGCTGCTGCTCGCCGCCTGACAGTTCCGCCGGCCTGTGCTTGATCCGCTCGCCGAGCCCGAGATAGGACAGAATCTCGGTGGCGCGCTTGACCGTCTCGGACCGCTTGAGGCCACGGATCATCTGCGGCAGCATCACGTTTTCGAGCGCCGTGAACTCCGGCAGCAGCCGGTGCGATTGATAGACGAACCCGATATCGGTGCGGCGGATCTGGGTTCGTTCGACATCCGACAGCCCCGAGGTCGGCGCTCCCGCGACATAGACCTCGCCGTCATCGGGGCTTTCGAGCAGGCCCGCGATATGCAGCAGAGTCGATTTGCCGGCGCCCGACGGCGCCACGAGCGCCACCGACTGCCCCGCCCACAGCGCGAGCTTGGCGCCGTTGAGGATGGTCAGCGTTGTCTCCCCTTGCATGTACTGGCGCTTTATCTCGTGGAGATAGACGACCGGTACATCTTCCGCTCCCTGCTCCATCTTGTCCCTCACTCGTACCGCAGCGCTTCGACAGGGTCGAGGCGGGCAGCACGCCACGATGGATAGAGCGTAGCGAGGAAGGACAATGTCAGCGCCATGATCACGACCGCGCTGGTTTCGCCGAAATCGATCTCGGCCGGCAGCTTGGAGAGAAAGTAAAGCTCCGGCGAAAACAGTTCGGTGTTGGTGAGCCAGGACAAAAATTGCCGGATCGATTCGATGTTCAGGCAGACCAGCATGCCGACCAGAAATCCCGTGAACGTGCCGACCACGCCGATCGCGGCCCCCGTGATCAGGAACACCCGCATGATCGATCCTTGCGACGCGCCCATGGTGCGCAGGATCGCGATATCGCTGCCCTTGTCCTTGACCAGCATGATCAGGCCGGAAACGATATTGAGCGCCGCGACCAGCACGATCATGGTGAGGATAAGGAACATCACGTTGCGCTCGACCTGAAGCGCGTTGAAGAAGGTCGCATTGCGCTGCCGCCAGTCGACCAGGAACACCGGCCGCCCCGCCGCTTCCGTCACGCTCTTGCGGAAGGCGTCGATCTTGTCGGGGTTGGTGGTGAACACCTCGATCGCGGACACGTCATTGTTGCGGTTGAAATAGGCCTGCGCCTCGGCGAGCGGCATGAACACGAAGCTCGAATCATATTCCGACATGCCGATTTCGAACACCGCGGCGATCTTGTAGGGTTTGATGCGTGGCGTCACCCCCATCGGGGTCACCGCGCCCTTCGGCGAAACCAGGGTGATCATGTCGCCGGCGTGCAGCGACAGCGTATCGGCGAGCCGGCGGCCGATGGCGACGCCCTGCCCCTCATCAAAGCCCTCGAGCGTGCCCTGCTTGATGTTCTTGGCAATCGAGGTGAGGTTATTGAGATCGTCGGCGCGGATACCGCGCACCAGGACGCCGGAGGCATTGAACGGCGAGGATGCCAGCGCCTGCCCGTCGACCACCGGCGCAGCGAGCCTGATGCCGGCGACCTGGCTGATGCGCTCGGCGACGTCCTTCCAGTCGGTCAGCGGCGATTCCAGTGGTTGCACCAGCAGGTGGCCGTTGAGGCCCAGAATCTTGTCCAGCAATTCCTTGCGGAAGCCGTTCATGACCGCCATCACGATGATCAGCGTGGCGACGCCGAGCATGATGCCCAGAAACGAGAAACCGGCGATGACGGAAATGAAGCCTTCCTTGCGCCGCGCCCGCAAATAGCGTCCCGACAGCAGCCACTCGAATGGCGCGAAAGGTGGGGTCCGAACTGGCTCGCTCATGGCTTCATCCATAGTCCGATTTTCACACGATTCGGGCTAATTGTAGCCGCGGTGGCCGATATCCCGATGCCTGCGGTGGATAATTCGTTCACTCTGTCAGCCGTGCCAGCACGTCCGCCGGGCTCAGATTCTCGCGCGCGCCATCGCTGCGCCGCTTGAGTTCGAGCTTGCCCTCGGCGAGGCCCTTGGGACCGACCAGAACTTGCCAGGGAATGCCGATCAGATCGGCGGCGGCGAATTTGGCGCCGGCGCGCTGGTCGGTGTCATCGTAAAGCACATCGACCCCCTTGGCCGCGAGCTCGCGGTAGAGCCGCTCGCACGCGGCGTCGGTGTCTTCCGAGCCCTGCTTCAAATTCAGGATGGCAACCTTGAACGGGGCGACCGCTTCCGGCCATTTGATGCCGGCCTCGTCATGGCAGGCCTCGATGATGGCGCCGACCAGCCGGGAGACGCCGACGCCGTAGGAGCCACCATGAATGGCGACCTCGGCCCCATCGGCGCCCGCGACCAGGGCCTTCATCGTGTCGGAATATTTGGTGCCGAAATAGAAGATCTGGCCAACCTCGATACCCCGCGTGTGCACCCTCTTCCCAGCCGGCACCTCACGATCGAAGCGCGCCGCGTCGTGGAC
>JBAVEE010000226.1:0-6184 GCA_049587575.1 Bradyrhizobium sp. | reverse complement strand
GCAATCCATTCTTTCTTTCGCAAAATGGATTGCTTCGCTAACGCTCGCAATGACGGTTTGAGGCGGCTGTTTGAAATTCGAATCCGAACTGTCTTCAGGCCGCCACCGGAGGCTTCTCGCCATGGCGTTCCGACAGCGTGAAGATCTCGACGCCATTGGCCGTCACGCCGACCGAATGCTCGAACTGCGCCGACAGCGAGCGGTCGCGCGTCACCGCGGTCCAGCCGTCGGACAGGATCTTCACATGCGGCTTGCCGAGGTTGATCATCGGCTCGATGGTGAAGAACATGCCCGGCCTCAGCACCACGCCTTCGCCGGGCCGGCCGACATGAATGATGTTGGGCTCGTCGTGGAACATGCGACCGAGCCCGTGGCCGCAGAAATCGCGCACCACGCTCATGCCCTGCGGCTCGACGAAGCTCTGGATGGCGTGGCCGATGTCGCCGGTGGTGGCGCCCGGCTTCACCGCGGCGATGCCGCGCATCATGGCCTCGTAGGTCACCTCGATCAGCCGCTCGGCCTTCCGCGAAATCGGGCCAATCGCATACATCCGGCTGGAATCGCCGTACCAGCCCTCGACGATGAAGGTCACATCGATATTGACGATGTCGCCTTCCTTCAAAACCCGGTCTCCGGGCATGCCGTGGCAGACCACGTGGTTGATCGAGGTGCAGGTCGAATAGCGATAGCCGCGATACATCAGCGTGGCGGGGTAGGCGCCATGCCTGAAGGCGAATTCGCGGACAAAATCGTCGATTCGCGAGGTCGGCACGCCGGGCCCGACGATGTCGGTCAGTTCATCGAGGCACTTGGCGACCAGCGCGCCGGCCTTGCGCATGCCGGCGAATCCGCCCGCTCCATGCAGCTTGATCTGCCCGGTCTTGCGCAAGGAGGTATCTGAGGCTTCGACGTAGCTCATGGGCGGATCGCATCTTTGCAGAGAAGGGTGATTTGAACCCTCAATTTAGTGATTGGGGCCGTTAGTGCAAGCCGAGGTTGGCACGCCGCGGATCGCGCGCCGGGAACCGCGAACCGCCGGGGCGGGTTCGGCCGACCTGCGGATGGGCGTCAGCTTGGGACCTCCATGATGGTCTCGACCGGCAGCGCGCCGCCGCGGACGCGGATTTCGCGCACCGGATAGGGCACCCGGATGCCCTCGCGCTTGAACGTTTCCCACAAGGACAGCATCACCTCGCTCTTCACATTGTCCATGCCGTCGGGGTCGGCGATCCAGAAGGTCAGGGAAAACTGCATCCCGGCCTCGGCGAATTCGACCAGGATGCAGTTCGGCGTCTTGGATTTGAGGGCGCGCGGCGCGGCTGCGGCGATCTCGACCGCCAGGTTGCAGACCAGCCGCGGATCGGCGTCGTAATTGGTGCCGAAATTGACCTTCACCAGCGTGTTCTTGTCGGTGTAGGTCCAGTTGGTGACCTTCTGCGTCACCAGATCCTCATTGGGGATCAGGAATTCGCGGCCGTCGCCGGCGGCAACCGAAATATAGCGCGTCTTCATCGCGCTGATGCGTCCCGAGCTGTCGCCGATGGTGACGAGATCGCCGGGTTTCACCGATTTGTCCGCCAGCAGGATGATGCCGCTGATGAAATTGGCGACGATCTTCTGCAGGCCGAAGCCGATGCCGACGCCGGCGGCGCCCGAGAAAATCGCCAGCGCCGAGAGATTGATGCCGACCGCGCTCATGACCACGGCGACGGCGAATATCATCAGGGCCAGCCGGATCATCTTGACCAGCAGCACCTGGATCGACGGGGTCAGATCGCCGGACCGCGTGATCCGGTTCTCCGCGAAATTGCTGGCGATATTGGACAGCCACAGCGCCACCACCAGCAGCACGCCGAGCTTGATCACGAGGAGCGGCGTCAGCCGCAGGCCCCCAAGCACGATCGAGACCGAGTCGAGCGCGTCAATGGTCGGCTCGAGCTGGCCCAGAATGCTCAAGGCCGCCACCAGCCATGCCGACAGCGACACCAGGCGGACGACAAACTGGTTGCGAATGACCGACGTCACGAGACAGATGATAAGCCACGCGAAGGCCAGGTTGGCGGCGACGGCAAGCAGATAACTGCGGCTGGGCCAGGTCCACGACAGCATGGCCACGCGCGCCATTGTCATCAGCACGGCGAACACCGCCGTCGAGGCGCTGTTGACCAGCACGCGCAGGAACAGCCGCAGCGGAGGCATCCAGCCCATCGCCAGCGACGTCATGTCGATCCGCGAGCGGATCGTCGCGCCGCTGGCAAATGCGAGGCCGCCGCCGGCCAGCATCAGCCCCAATTGCAGGTAGAACCAGGGCGATGTGACCTCCGCGCCGACCGACCGCGCCGCGGCGTGCAGAAAATCGGTGATGTCGGTCATGTCCATCGTCAAGATCTCATCTCGGGCAAGGTCCCGTCGCAGAACAGTTTGATTCGATTATCCGGCAGATTCACACAACCGCGGCGCAGATGCCATCGCCACCACGCACCAGCAGAGCGGGATAAGGCCTCAATCCGGGCGGCGGCAGAAATGGGTTGGCGTCGAACTGTGACGACGATTAGGATGAAATTGCAAGGATTTGCGAAAGCCCATGGCCTCCCTCGATCAGGTCAGCATAGCCATTCTACTCGGTGCAGCGCTTGTCATGGCCGGCATTCTGTCGAGCCTGCTGGCGCTGCGCTTCGGTGCGCCGTTGCTGCTGGTGTTTCTGGTGATCGGCATGCTGGCCGGCGATTCCGGCCCCGGGCAGGTGCAGTTCGACGACCTGCGCACCACCTATCTGGTGGGATCGGTGGCGCTGGCGCTGATCCTGTTCGACGGCGGCTTGCGAACGCGGTTCCAAAGTATCCGCGCGGTGTTGGCGCCGTCGATGGTGCTGGCGACGGTCGGAGTGCTGCTGACCGCGCTGATCACGGCACCGGTCGCCAAATATGCACTCGATCTGAACTGGACCGAGGCGCTGCTGGTCGGCGCCGTGGTGGCGTCGACCGACGCGGCTGCGGTGTTTCTCCTGGTGCACGCGCAGGGCTTGCGGCTGCGTCCCCGGGTTGGGGCGACGCTCGAGGCGGAATCCGGCACCAACGATCCGTTCGCGGTTTTTCTGACGCTGATGCTGGTCGAACTGATTTCGGTCGGCGACAGTTCGGTCATGCATGTCTTGCTGGAGCTCGGCCGCGAGGCCGTGCTCGGCACCGTGGCCGGCGTCATCGGCGGCCGCCTGGTGGTGCTGGCGCTCAATCGCGTGGCGCTGCCGCAGGGCCTGCACGCGCCGTTCGTCGCGACCGCCGCGTTGGTGATTTTCGGCGCGGCGCAGATCGCGCACGGCTCGGGATTTCTTGCCGTCTATCTCGCCGGCATCATCATCGGCAACCGGCCCACCCGTGCGCATAATTCGGTGGTGACTTTTCTCGACGCCGCGACCTGGCTGGCGCAGATCGTGATGTTCGTGCTGCTCGGACTGCTGGTTTCGCCGCAACGGCTGGTGGTCAGCATTTTCCCGGCAGTGATGGTCGCGCTGGTGCTGATGCTGGTGGCACGCCCGCTCGCGGTGTTTCTCTGTCTGGCGCCGTTTCGCTTCAACTGGCGGGAGAAGATATTCATCGCCTGGACCGGCCTGCGCGGCGCGGTCGCGATCTTCCTGGCGTCGATCCCGTTGCTGGTCGGGCTGTCGAAGGCCTATCTGTATTTCGACGTCGCCTTCGTCGTCGTGATCATTTCGCTGTTGCTGCAGGGCTGGACGCTGGCGACGGCGGCGCGGCGGCTCCACGTCGCCTTGCCGCGCGCGGATCGCGTTCCGCGGCGTGTCGAACTTGATCTGCCCGGCCAGCTCGAGCAGCAATTGGTCGGCTATTCGGTGCGCCCGAAAAGCCTGTATTTCCGGCGTGGTCTGATCCCGTCTTGGTCGAAACCGACACTGGTGATCCGCGACGCGCGCATCCTGTCGCCCGCTGAGGCCGATCCGGTTCTCCCCGGCGACTACATCTATCTGCTGGCGCCGCCGCAAAAAGCCGAGGCGCTCGACCGCTTCTTCGTCGACATGCAGCCGAGCTCGGCACCCGATCCGCATCTGCTCGGGGATTTCACCGTCTCCGGCGAGCACACGCTTGGCGAACTGGCCGAGATCTACGGCGTGGCGGCTGATGAAGAGCAGTCACGACAGACGCTCGCCGATTATTTCGACATTCATCTCGACCATGCGCCGAAGGAAGGCGCCACAGTGGAGCTTGATACGATCGTGCTGGTGGCGCGCAGCATCAGCGGCGGAAGGGTCAATATCGTCGGCCTCCGCCTGCCCGAAGAGGCGGAAGAAATAGCGGCCGTGACGCGGCTGGGCTTGCTCAAGCGCAGGCTCGCGGAGCTTTGGTCGTCGGTTGCAGGAATTTAGGTCCCGCGCCGGCGCCCCGCGCATTGGCGCGGATGCGCGCACACCGTCGCTAATTCCCGATCTCAGTAGCCGCAGGAAGCGCAGCGCGGAGCAACCGGTACGTAGTAAGCGCGCGCGGGCGCGACCATCTCAACGCGCTCACGGACCCCATACTGCGCCGGGATGCGTTCGTACTGAACGCCCTCGGGCGCCACCATCACCGTCTGCGGCACCATCACGGTCCGATATTGCGGAGGTGTGCGATGCGCGATCACCCTGCCGGGCTCCACCATCACGGTCTCCTGAACGGTACGGTACTGCGGCGGCACGATCTGCTGCTGATAGCAGGTGCCGCAAGGCTGTGGCGGCGCGTAGCAGCCGTAGCATCCCGCGGACGCGGCGGTCGGAAGGGCAGTGACGGCAAGGACTGAAGCGATCATGGCGGCGTGAACGCGTGACATTTTCATGGTGTGCCTTTGGGTTGCGAACTCCCGACATGAATAGGCCCGCCATTCCGAGCGTCAACGACAGACGCGCGTTTACCTTTACGGAGATCATTAACGAAGGGCTCCCGACTGCGTTTGATTCGCAAGGCACGGCTGTTCGCGACACGTTGATCCAGACCAACCGGTGCGGAAATTTACGGCTGATCGGGAAAGACGCGGCTTGCGGACATCAGGCCCGCGCCAGCGCCGCAGGCAACACCTCGGCGCCGCCGAACGCGGTGACGCGTCCGCGGCGGAGCATCACAATCCGGGTCGCCAATTGACGCATTTCGGCGGCGTCATGGCTGACATAGACCATCGGGATGCCGGCTTCGTCGCGCAGGCGCACGAGATAGGGCAGGATCTCTTCCTTGCGCTCTTCATCCAGCGAACCCAGCGGTTCATCCAGCAGCAGCAATCTCGGCTGCGACAGCAAGGCGCGTCCCAGCGCCACGCGCTGGCGCTCGCCGCCGGACAGCCGGCCCGGCCGGCGGTCCAGCAGGTTGCCGATATCGAGCAGATCGGTGACGCGCCTGCGTTGTGCGGGATTCTCGGCAAGGCGGTTCATGCGTCGCCCGTAATCGAGATTCTGGCGCACATCGAGGTGCGGAAACAGCCGCGCGTCCTGGAACACATAGCCGATCCGGCGGCGATGGACCGGGACGTGCGCCTGCGCGACGGTATCGTCCAGCGTCTCGCCGTCGACGGCGATGACGCCGCGATCGGGCCGCAGCAATCCCGCGATCATGTTGACCAGCGAGGTCTTGCCGGCGCCCGAGGCGCCGAACAGTCCGGTGACCCGGCCGTCGCTCGCGAACGAAGCTTCGACCGAGAATTCGCCAAGCCGCTTTGAAACGTCCACGCGCAGCATGATCAATTCCCATGCAGGCGTTGCAAGGCGCGCCGGGCGAACCATTCGGAGGCGATCAGGGCCGCCATCGCGAGGAGAATGGACACCACCACCAGCCGCAGCGCCGCGGTATCGCCGTCTGGCGTCTGGATCAGCGAATAAATCGCGGACGAAATGGTCTGGGTTTCACCGGGGATGTTCGACACGAAAGTGATGGTCGCGCCGAATTCGCCGATCGCCTTGGCGAAGCCAAGCACCATCCCGGCCAACACGCCCGGCAACGCCAGCGGCAATGTGACCGTCAGGAACACCTGCCACGGCGCCGCGCCGAGCGTTCCCGCCGCCTGTTCCAGCCTTCGGTCCACGGCCTCGATCGACAATCGGATCGGCCGCACCAGGAGCGGAAACGACATGATGCCGCAGGCCAGCGCCGCCCCGGTCCAGCGAAACGCGAACACGATGCCGAGATGGTCCGCGAGCCACGCGCCGACC
>JBAVEE010000225.1:0-5260 GCA_049587575.1 Bradyrhizobium sp. | reverse complement strand
GGCCAGTATGAATTGAATTTCTACGGTCCGTGGACCCACACGACGATGTGGGAGATTCCGGCGCTCGCCATCGTCAATGAACTGCGCTCGCGCCAGGTCACCAAGGGACAGGGCCGGTTTGCGCTCGATGTTCTCTATGCCCGCGCCAAGGCCAAGCTGTGGGCCAAGGTCGAGCGGCTGCGGAAATTGGAGGGGTTGCGTCTTTCCGATTTCGGGACGCGCCGCCGCCATGGCCATCTGTGGCAGCGCTGGTGCGTCGAAGCCGTCAAGGAAGGCCTCGGCGCATCCTTTACCGGCACCTCGAATGTGCTGCTGGCGATGGACAACGATCTGGAAGCGATCGGCACCAACGCCCATGAGTTGCCGATGGTGGCCGCGGCACTCGCCAATGACGATACCGAGCTGCGCTGGGCGCCCTACCGCATCCTCGACCAGTGGCGCCACACCTATGCGGGCAACCTCTTGATCGCCCTTCCCGATGCCTTCGGCACCAGGTCATTCCTGAGGGACGCCCCTGAATGGGTCGCGGACTGGACCGGCTTTCGGCCCGACAGCGCGCCGCCGATCGCGGCGGGCGAGGAAATCATCAAATGGTGGAAGCAGAAGGGACGCGATCCCAGGGAGAAGCTGCTGGTGTTTTCCGACGGCATGGATGTCGGATCGATCGAGGAGACCTACCATCACTTTGCCGGCTGCGTCCGCATCAGCTTCGGCTGGGGCACCAACCTGACCAACGATTTCGTGGGATGCGCGCCGGATGGCTCGGCCGATCTCGATCCGATTTCGCTGGTTTGCAAGGTGACGTCGGTCGACGGCCGGCCGGCCGTGAAGCTCTCGGATAATCCGGAAAAATCGACCGGCAGCCAGCCCGAGCTTGACCGCTACCTTCGCGTCTTCGGCGATGCCGGCCGCGTTCGCAGCGCCGTGCATGTCTGAACCGTCAATGCCGGCCTGAGCCGGCGCTGTTCATGCCGACAAGCATCGGCAGAATTGCACGTCCAGGATCTTACGACACCGACCCCTGCCGCACTGACGGCTTGCGCTCGATCGGGTGGATGTCGACGGCGCGCAACCGGCCCATCCGCAGCACATCCATTTCGACGGTGCGGTCGATCCGGTCGCGATCGAGCACGCGGATCAGGTCGTCGACGCCATTGATGTCGACCCCGTCCAGCTTGATCGCGACATCGCCGGGCAACAGTCCGGCGCGGCCTGCCGGTCCGTCCGGCTCGATCTGCGCCAATAGCGCACCCATCTTGTTTTCGACGCCGGCAACGACCGCGTGCCTTCTCGGAATGGGCGCGGTCTGACCGGACACCCCGATATAGGCGCGCCTGACATAGCCATGGCGGATGATCTCCGAGAGCACGAATTGCGCCGTATTGCTGGCGACCGCAAAACAGATGCCCTGCGCGCCGCTGATGATCGCGGTATTGATGCCGATCACCTCGGCCGACGACGACACCAGCGGTCCGCCGGAGTTGCCGGGGTTGAGCGCGGCGTCGGTCTGAATGACGTCCTCGATGGTCCGGCCGCTCACGGACCGGATCGAACGGCCGAGCGCCGAGACCACGCCCGCGGTCACGGTCGACTCAAAGCCGAGAGGATTGCCGATCGCGACCACAAGCTGGCCGCGGCGCAGATTCCGGGAGTTGCCGAGCAAGGCATAGCGCAGGTCGCGCGCGCCATCGGCGCGCAGCAGCGCCAGGTCGGTGTCGGGATCGACGCCGAGGACGCGGGCATCGGTAACAATGCCCTCATTGTCCCGAAGCCTGATCTGCCGCGACGATCCGACCACGTGGCTGTTGGTCAGCACGAGGCCATCGGGGGAGATGACGATCCCGGAGCCGAGCCCACCGCGCTCGCCCGCCGCCTTTGAGCCGGTTTCGACACGAACCACCGCGGGACCGACGCGTTCGGTCACGCTGATGACGGCATTCGAATAGGCGTCGAGCAGGGCTCGATCGCTGACGGGGGCCTCTCGGTCGGCGCGCGGCGGCGAGGTCTCCTCGCCGAACGTATCGTGGGTAAAATCCAGCATGATCAATTCCTTGTGGTGTCAGATGGTGGCTCTATCTCGCCCTCGCAAGAGACCGGTTTTCGGCTATGATCGCAGAGGGATATGGCGCAAACCGCCGCGCACTTGGGCACACCTGTTTGATGATTTCAGTTTCGGAAGAGACAGCTGTCGACTACGGGATCACGGCCCGCATTGCGACCGAGGCCTTCGGGTCGAAGGAGGTGATTTTTTCCGCGCAGCGGATGAAATGGCTTTACGAGAATGGCTTCGGTCAGCGCAGCGCGATCGTTGCCGCCTTCGACGACGGCAAAAAGGTCGGTCAGATCGCGCTGCTTCATCAGAAGGTCTATCTGGACGGCAAGCCGGTCGCGGCAATCCAGCTCGTCGACCTCTTCATCCTGCAGGCCTACCGCTCTCCGCAACTGATCCGCCGTATCTATAAGGAGGTCGAGCGACTGTGCCAGGCCGAGAGCATCCGCCTGGTCCTTGCATTGCCGAATGAGAATTCGGCGCTGCTCAACGAACGCTTCCTCAAGCTTCGGCCCTTCCTCTCGCTACAGGCTCGCATCGGGTTTGGATTCCGGCAGCCGCGCCGTTCAAAAATCAAATATTCCGGCCGCCTCAAATCGATGCCGGGGGACGAGGCGGTCGACCTGTTGTCCGGCTTCGTCACCCCGGCAGCGGAGAACGGGCTGCACTGGGACGGCGAGACCCTGTTCGACCGCATGAACGATCCAACTTGCGACTATGGCGTTCATGCCACCGCGGACCTGCTCTTGATCTCCTCCTCCCGCAGCACCAGGGGTATCAGACATGCCCTGCTCTGCGGCTTTTTTGCCCGACCAGACGCCGTGGTCACACCAGGCGCGGTCCGCGAACTGACGCGCGCCGCATGCCGCTTCTGGAAACATCGAATTTTTGTCTACGCCGGCGTCAACAAAAGCCTTCCCGGCCTTCCGGGAATGGCATTGCCCCTCCGGCTCCGGGCGCCGGTACTGGTCCAGCTGCGTGATTTTTCTGCCGAGCGCGATCCGCGATTCGACCGTTTTCAGCTGATCGACTCCGACTTTGTTTGAAGCGATGGTCGCGCGGCAACACTGGCGCGCGGAGATGCTCCAACGCAGCCACGCGAGTCATTTCGCATCTTGTTGAGCCGACGCCATCAAAGCCTGACTTCCGGACTTTGCCGAATGCCGGGCCGGCGCTAAACCTGAACGTCGGGCTGGCCCGTCGCGCCGCCATCCCACAGCATCGTTAGATACAACGCGTCGATGAGCTGGATATTGCCGTGCCCGCACAGGCCGAACACCTGCGGCACTTTTTTGCTGGATCAGATAGTCGACGATAACCTGCGCTCCATTGAGCGCGTTGCGGGGCGACATCGGATCTCTCCCCTGCCATTTCGACTTCTTCAGGAGATCGGCCCAATTCACTTCGCTGCCGAAACCGCCCACGCGCGGGGCACCCTATTTCCCATAATGCTGTACGTTAATTTATAATGTGGTATGCTTCCGGCACGCACCATGCCGCAGTGCTGTTCAATTGCACCCGGCCTGATACTGTTCGCTTCCGCCTCCTGGAGATGCCCTGTGAAACCGCGCGAAAAACAAAAGCCCAGCGATAAGCCGACGGGTTTGCGGAAGGCCGCTATCGCCAAGCTGGTGCAACCTGTCCAGCACGATATTGACGATGACGCCGAGGACCGGCAGCGGGTCGGCGTCCAGTCGCTTGGCCGCGCCTTCGCGATCCTCGAGGAGGTCGCGCGTCACCGCGAAGGCATCGGGCTCGCCGACCTGAGCAAACTGGTCGGCTTGCACAACTCCACCACATTCCATCTTGCCAAGACGATGGTGTCGCTGGGCTATCTGCGCCAGGAAAAAGATTCCAAACGTTACCGCATCGGGCGGCCGCTGTTTGCGCTTGCCGCAAGCGCGCTCGATGAAATCGAAATGGTCAATGTGGCGACGCCGGTACTCGAGGACCTGTCGCGGGAAACCAGCGAAAGCGGCCATTTCGCAGTACGCATGGGCGACGCCGTCGTCGTGATCGCCCGCACCAGCGGCCCCGGTGCATTTCAGCTGACCGAACGTGTCGGTGTCGTTCGGCCGGCGCACTGCACGGCGCTGGGCAAGATTATCCTGGCTTCGCTTCGCCCCGATCAACTCAAGCGTTTCCTGGAACGCCTCGACTTGAAGCCGTCGACGAAAAACTCGATCGTCGATGCTTCCGTTCTGTTACGCGAAATTGCCGAGATCAAGCGCACCGGCATCGCCTTTGACGATGGCGAATTCAATCCCGAAGTGCGCTGCGTCGCCGTGCCGGTGCTGGATTTCACCGGCCAGATCATCGGCGCGATGGGTATCTCCGGGCCGATCTGGCGGCTCTCCAACCAGGCGCTGCAAGGCCATGCCAAGATTGTGCGGGCTGCGGCCAATCGCCTGTCCGCTGAATTTGGCGCCAAAACGGTGGCAAAAGCCCGATAGCCAAACCGGGCGGTGCATTTGGCGTCGACACAGGCCATCGACTCCGGAAACATCATCCAATAATAGAAAAATGTCTCTCACATTCTCGCACAAGCCGAAAGTCGCGGCGGCGAGCGTGATCGCTACGGTGTCAGGGAGATGAACCCGGCTCCGCCGGCATTGTTCAGGCGGCCGTTGCGATCACAAGTCTTCAGGTAACAAAATCCACGCTGGAGGCCTTGGCCTCAGCCGCTTCGACTTCCTGCGCGGCTTCGACGCTTTGTTGATCGGACCTGATCGTTGCCGTCTTTGCGTTGGCCGTTTGGTCCGCGACGAGTTTGACTTCCGCTTGGCTAACGACGATGTGGGCCGGGTATGTGGGACCTATGGCACTCATGTCTCCCTCCTGGATTTTCTTAAATTTGCAGGGATTCATTCACGCTTTCTTAAGAGGTTTGGTTAACGTCGCTAGCCCGTCATCGAAGAGCTAGACAGCATCATGTCGAAGCTTGCCGTCGCAACATTGGAGGCGGAATGGGCGGACTGGCGACAGCGGCTGCGCCCCGCCGGTATCGGCGTCAACGTTTACGAGCAGGCCAAAAGATTCAGCCGACTGCGCGCCGGCATTCAGATCGGCTGTAACGCGATGAAGCTGTAACGATGAAGATGATGCGCGGTCTGGGCCTCGATCCCATGATGCGCGCCAGTTCGTTTTATCCACGCTCCTGGAGTGTCGGAATTTGGCCGCTGCGAATATCGGGGCCTGGGCGGTTGCGGG
>JBAVEE010000224.1:0-4921 GCA_049587575.1 Bradyrhizobium sp. | reverse complement strand
ATAGGTCCGGTAGTCGGTAGTGGCGATCCAGGTCGCACCTGCTTCTTTCAGCACGGTCTCCGCCCGGCGCACGACGGTTTGGTAGCCGGCTTCGCGGCCGATCGGATCGGTTCTGCCGATCAAGTTCCAAGGCGTTGCTACATAATAAAGGAACACCGCAACGACAAAGGCGATGCCGGAAAAAATCGCTACCCTCGCCCCCAGGAGCGACCACCGGACGAATGATTCCCGCCAATCCTCCCGCTGCAGCATCGAAAGATTGATGGCGGCGGCGGCAAACCCGAACGGCCAGATGAACATCGGCCAGGTCTCGCCGACCCGCAGGCCGAGCGACCTCCACAGGAAGTAAAGGAACGGGAAAATCACCGCGGTCGACAACAGAATGGCGACCGCATCCAACCGTCGATAGCCGCGCGACCCGGTGAGCGCGACGCCGGTCAGGACCACCGGCAACAGGATGAATCCGACAAGACCGAATTGCAGGCCGAGGAATTCGCCGAGCGTGCGGAGCGACCATTCATGTGTGGCGGCCGCCCGTACAAACTGGAATCGGAACGATGCCCAGTCGTGCTGCAAATTCCAGATCAGGACGGGGAGGAACAGCGTAAACGCGATCAGCGCCGCCGCCCAGGGATAGAGGCTGCGCAGCCACCGCCCACGCCACCCCGGCACCAGCATGAACGCCAACACCGCTGGAAGCAGCAGGACGACAGTGAATTTCGACAGTAACGCCAGCCCTGCGAACACACCCGCCGCCAGCCACCAGCGTCCATCGTCGCTCTCGGCGAGCCGCACCAGCGCCCATGCCATGGCGGTGGCAAATGGAATGAGCGCGACGTCGGGCGAGACCTTGGCCATCAGCAGGCCGTAGTAGAGCGCCGCCTCCATCATCAGCACCGCGATCACCATCGCGCGGACGTCATGCGTGACGCGCCGGACGATATCGGCAAGCAGCCCTTGCGTTACCAGCATTGCCACGAGGCCCGCGAACCGGACGCCGAGATTGGTATCGCCGAAGATCGCGGTGCCAAAGCGGATAAACCAGGCGATCATTGGCGGATGATCGAGGAACGAGAGTACGTTTTCCTTCGACCAGGTCCAATAATAGGCCTCATCCGTCCGCAGATCGAGAACGCTTGCGTAAACCAGCCGCAAGACCGTCATGGCCGCGATCAGGACGATCACTGGCAGCCATTGCCGAAAGGTGTGATGTTCGCCCTTTGCGAGGTCGATATCGGGGGGCACGATCGTCATGGCGCTTTCTCCCCGACTTCCAACGAGCGCCAAACGAGAAAAAGTAAGGCGCTTGGCCTGGCTCCTCCCTCCTATCCCCATTTGAACCTCAGCTTGTCCAACCGACAAGGATTATAGGCAATCCCGGGAAATTTCTCAGTTTGAAATTTCGGGATTCTGTTTCTTGTGGCTCCGCGGTGCCGCGCTTTTCCAGTTGCTCTCGCCTGTGGGCTGCGGAACACTCTCACTTGGGCTAACTCGGGCTGAAGGCGAAAGGAAAAAATGACCATGAGGGCTTTACTCATTCGCATTCGCTCGGGATGCCGCGCCCACGGCCGTCACCAAGCCGGTATAGCCCAGGCGCTTGCCTTTGACCGTTCCGGCGAGTTTGTAGCCGATCACACCGTCTCCAGCCCACAACAGGAGCCGCCGGGGTGATCGAACCCGAAGCTTTGCTCGCAGACAAGGGTTATGACGCCGATCACTTCACTGACAGCCCGATCGCACGAGCGATCAAGGTCGTCATCCCGCCGAAATTAAATCGGAAAGTCCCGCGATTTGCTTTTCACCCAAACGAGTTAACCAGCCGGCGTCATCGATCTGGGGTCGTTGCGTCATGATGACGAGACTTGCCATCGCCGGCTATCGTTCGCTGCGCGACATCAGGGTGACGCTCGGCCCCCTCAATGTCGTGACCGGGGCCAATGGCAGCGGCAAGTCCAGCCTCTATCGCGCCCTGAATCTCCTGGCAGACATCGCCCAGGGCCGCATTATCCAGTCGTTGGCCGCACCGCAGGTGCTGGCGAGTGACGGATCGGATCTCGCGGCAGCCGTGCAGACCATCCGCGAAATCGGCGACGCGGGGGAAATGGACGCCGCCATCGCCGACGCCTTTCCAGGCGCGCGTGTCGAGGTGGCCAGCACGGACGGATATTTCGAACTCGAAATGTATCAGCACGGGCTGCTCCGGCCGCTCAAGGCCTCCGAACTATCGGATGGTACCCTGCGTTACCTCTTGCTCGTCGCAACCCTACTCTCGCTGCGGCCGCCGGCATTGATGATCCTCAACGAACCGGAAACGAGCCTGCATCCGGATTTGCTGCCACCGCTGGCACGTCTGATCGCGCAAGCATCGAAGCGCTCTCAGGCGATTGTCGTTTCACATGCCACGGCACTGGTTGGCGCGCTCGGCGCCGAGCCCGACTGCCGGGAGATCGTGCTGGAGAAGGAACTCGGCGAAACCTGGCCTTCGCGATAACCGCGCCGGTGGCGCCTAATGCGCCGTCATCCAGGCCCTCGCCTCGCGCTGCGCCGTGGCTATCTCAATCTCGGACATCATCTCGGCGACCTCGCGGCGCATCCGAACGGCATCCGAGCGGCCTTTCACGGCTGCGAGATTGAACCATTTATGCGCGGCGACCAGGTTGACCACGCCGGAACGGCCGCTCGCCCAGTACAGGCCGCGCTCGAACAGCACGTCCGGGATCGCGCTTGCTTCCACCGGCGTCGCGGTATCCAGATCAATGTACCCCTGAAACATCACTCATCCCCTTTTCGTTTTTCTTGGCCAGCCCTGCCCGAGCGCGGCCCCCGTCCACTTGCAAAAACGTCCCGTTATTCCCAACCGCCGTTTGCCGGCTTGTTGGGAGGATCATGACCGATCAAATTTGAAGGACAGTTTAAGCATCGCGATGAATCCGGCGTAAATGCCTGGCTGGCGCGAACGCTGTTCAGATCAAGGAAAGGCTTAATTCAAAGGGGTTTTCGCGGGTTCGCGGAATTCGGTTTACCCTGCCATTTCGCGAAACGATAACCATTGCAGCAGAGGCCCGCGACCGTATGCGCCGGCCACGTCGCCATACGGGGCTGCCGCCGCGTCATGTCCGGCGAAAGCGGGCATGCACAACAGCCTCCGGCCTCGCGGGTTGCGGATAGTCAGAACATTGATGTTGGGGGGAGGCAAAACGGCGCGCCGGGCGCGACCAGCAGCGGCTGGGAACGAGGGCGTCGGCGAACACGTCAGGACCAGATTTCACCTGGGGCCGAGGCCCGGTGAAATTGCGGATCCTGGGATCCGCACCGAACGAAGAAAACCAGTTTCTTCTGCCGGACCGTCTTTCGAGCGAGCGAACCCTTTCGAAATTACGATCCAGCCGTTTGACCTGATGTCTCGCCGACACCCTCTTTCGTCGACCAGAGCCGCTCTTTCAAAATCTGCTCTTGGGAAGCAAACCGTCGGGAAGGCTCGTGTGACGTGCCAGCATCAAGCCGCCGGCAATTTTCTTGAAGCGAGATTTACTTCTTCTTCTTGGCGACCTTGCGGGTCTTCTTCGCAGTCTTCTTCACTGCGCTCTTCGCCTTCTTTGCCTTCTTAGCTTTCTTGGCCATGTTGCCCTCCTAATGTAAGTGAGATGGCTTAATCGCTGCGTGCACTCGGGAATCGAAATGCACTACATCCCGAATACACCAACACACTCAAAAAAACAGCGTCCCGCTTAAGGAAGTGTTGACGCGCATGTATGAAGGCGCGCACCGCGCGTTGGTCAACAGCACAGCGAAGCGTTCGCGCGACGATGCAAACGATGCGCGAAAGGTCGCGGCAGCCAGACGTCAATATTGCAGAAAGCGACTGTGCCACAGCCATTTTCGCAATTCGTGCGCGCGACGATCGGTGCTACGCCGATGTCATCGCGGGTGATCGACGCTCCCCCAAAACGCGTTGCGCGGACTCTGAGTCGTGACTTTTGGCAATGAAAAAATTTTCATGGGCGGCGGCTTTGCGTCTCATCGCCGCTCGCCAAAACCGGCTTTTTGCGAGAATCGCGCGCGGCTGATTCGCGGAGCGCGTTGCCCCTCCGGCGCGATGCATCGGCCGCTTTTGGTGAATGAACGATGCTCACTCACCGCTTCGGCAGAGCGGCCGAGCGACGATGGCCGGCATCGCAGGGCGCGCGATTCAGATGCCGAGCTTGGACTTCAGCAGATCGTTCACGGCTTGCGGATTGGCCTTGCCGCCGGATGACTTCATCACCTGCCCGACGAACCAGCCGATCAACGCCGGCTTGGCTTTCGCTTGCGCGACCTTGTCCGGATTGGCGGCGATGATGTCATCGACCACCTTTTCGATCGCGCCGAGGTCGGTGACCTGCTTCATGCCGCGCGCCTCGACCAGCGCGCGGGGGTCCCCGCCCTCCTGCCAGACGATCTCGAACAGATCCTTGGCGATCTTGCCGGAGATGGTGCCCTCGCCGATCAGGTCGACGATGACGCCAAGTTGAACGGCCGACACCGGCGAGCCCGTAATATCCCGGGCTTCCTTGTTGAGCCGGCCGAACAGCTCATTGATCACCCAGTTGGCGGCGAGCTTGCCATCGCGCGCCTTGTCCGCGAGCTTCGCCAGCACGGTTTCAAAGAAGTCGGCGCTCTCGCGCTCGGCCACCAGCACGCCGGCGTCGTAGGGCGAAAGGCCGAACTCGGCGATGAAGCGCGCCTTCTTCTGGTCCGGCAGTTCCGGCAGGCTGGCTTTCAATTCGGCGACATAGGCTTCGCTGAACTCGAGCGGCAGGAGGTCGGGATCCGGGAAATAACGGTAATCGTGTGCCTCTTCCTTGGAGCGCATCGAGCGGGTCTCGCGCTTGTCGGGATCGTAGAGGCGGGTCTCCTGGTCGATGACGCCGCCGTCCTCGAT
>JBAVEE010000223.1:0-2539 GCA_049587575.1 Bradyrhizobium sp. | reverse complement strand
GTCTCCTCCCGCGCGCGCGGCCTCGGCAGCGAGCATCCGGTCGAACGCGGCCCGGTCGATCATGCGTCCGCGAAAATCGAGCGTTTCGTCGGGCGATCCAAATTCGGTGAAGGTCAGCATGCGAGCGACCATCTGCCGGGTTACCGTCCGTACGCCGGGTACGTCCCGCTCGATCATGGTCGGCACGAACTCGGCACATTGCACTGGGCACCCCGCCTCGGCGCGGCGTTCGATGGCAACGACGCCGTAACCTGCGTCAGCAGCGGCCGCGGCGGCCCGGCTTCCGGCCGGCCCGAGCCCGACGACCACGACGTCTGGAGCTTCGTTGGCCATCTCGTCCTTCATGCCGCGCAGGTCCTCCGCCCGGCTAGGCCGTCGAGCGCGATCGAGCAGCAGGCGTGTTCCTGCTCGACCGGCCGACCGATGGCGCGGGCAAGCGCCACGATTCCTTCAGCCGGATAGGCGATGCCGTCGAAGCCCGCCATCACGGCATAGGCGTCAGTCATCAGCTTGTGGCGGCCCGCCGGCCGCACACAGCCGAGTTGAACCGGCGCGTGGTTGATGTGTTGTCGGGCGGCGACCAGAACCTTGGCCACGTCGTCGGTGGATATCGTGGCGAAGGGGCGGTCCGCAGGCGCGTAAATCGGCGTCACGACGACGAGGATCAACGCTGCCACCTTGTAGCGTGAAATGATGTCGAGTGCGTTGCGCTCGCCGAGCAGCCGGCCATAATGTAGGCCGATGACGATGTGTGGCACGACGTCCATCGAGGTCGCCGACAATGCCGCCAGTGTCGCTTCGAAATCGGCTACTGTTCGGTCCAGGTGATAGACGTCGCGGATCGTCTCCTGCGCGCCGATCACATCCATCATCGCGACGTCGACGCCCGAGTCCTGCATGAGCCTGGCGCGCCGCTCATCGAGCAGGGCGGAATGCACGGCAATTCGCAGATCGGGAAAGTCCCGCTTGAGCTTTTCGAGGGTGGAATAGTAGCGATCGTATGGCACTTCGTTGCGCCGGTTCGATCCTCCGGAAAGCAGAAACCCGCGCAGGTCCTTGAGCAGCACAAGGTCGCGCACCTTGCGGTCAAGTTCCGCCGGGCTGGTTGCCGGGATCATCGGTTCCAGGATTTTCGCCTGACAATGATCGCAATTCAGCGCGCAGGCGCCGCCGGTGATGGAGAAGGCTGGGAAACTCGCTTTGCCGCAGCCCTTGAGTTCGTCGCTGGCATAGGCGCGGAAGGTCGGCGTGTAGAAGCGCATCGGTCCGAGCGTACGTTCGCGCGCCGCCACCTCCAGAACATCGACGAGCTCGCGATCGAACGGCAGTTCGTCAAAGGGCTCAATTTCCCGCAACTTCTCGAACCACGCCATTGCGCTCCCCCGCATTCACATGCAAAAAATCATATGTCTATGTTGCCATGCGGCACCAGTGCCGGATGCGGTGTCCCTTTCATCCAGGTGGACCAGCACATGAAAACGCTCTGCGTCGTGCAGCATTTTGAATCGGACTATCTCGGCCTGATGGAGGACCACTTCGAGGGTCGCAATATCCGCTTCCGCTACTGCAGGCCGTTCACGCCCGGCGGCACGATTCCCGCGACCGCCGAGGAATTCGACGGTCTCGTTATTCTTGGCGCCGGGCCGCTGGGCATCGTCAGCGGCAATCTGATCCCCAGCCTCGCGCCGGAATTGCGGTTGACGCGCGATTTTCTCGCGCGCGGGCTGCCCATCATCGGCATCGGTATTGGTGCCTGCATACTCGCGACCGAGGCCGGCGGCGGCGCCCAGGAAGCGCCGCTGCGCTTTGCGGTAGACACTGCGCGCCGCGTGGTCCCGCAGGCGCTCGGCGGTCATTTGCCGGAATCGTTTCCGATCGCCGTCTATATGCGCGATCGTCCGGTGCTTCCTGCTGAGGCCGAGGTTCTCGCCGTCGGTTGTGCCGGCGAGCCGGTGCTGTTTCAAATCCGCGAGAATTGCTTCGGGTTCCTCGGCCATCCCGGAATCAAATCGGCGATGATCGAGGACCTGATCATGGAATTCGACGAAGTGCCTGAGCACACGGCGGAAACGCTGGCTGAACTGCGCGCCGCGCAGGGCCAGATCGCCGCCGCGTTGGGCGAAGTCATGGTGGGCCTGATACAAGCCACGCATTTGATGCAGCCGTCTCCTTAAGAACCGCTCTCTCCCGAACGACAAATATTTTTCCAGTACCCTATAGCATATATTCAGATATTAGAATATGTATTTTTATAACTCGCGCTTCGATCCCCCGTTTGAGGGGTCGCTTGCAGCGCAAAATCAAAAACAAGAAGAGTTTCGATGGGACGGAAAAATGGCGAAGAAGCTTATTATCATCATGGTCAATACCGACCCTCGCAATGGCGAGGAGCTGGGCGCGCCGTTCTTCCAGGCGACTGTCGCCGCAGCGATGGACTACGAAGTTGAGGTCGTCTGCACGGCGACCGCAGGCCAATTAATGAAGAAGGGTGTGGCCGAGAAGCTCGTGGTGAAGCCGGGCTCGCCCAAGACGGTCTATG
>JBAVEE010000222.1:0-2082 GCA_049587575.1 Bradyrhizobium sp. | reverse complement strand
GACAATCACCAATTATCAGGCACCCCGCTCTTCGCTCTTTTCGGTTCTGCCGTCGAATACATGATGGATGCGACGCAGCGCAGCGTTTTGTTCTGCGATGTAATGCGGCAGCGCAGCAACCAGTATCGCGACCATCTCGCCGAAACGGTTCCCCATGTCCTCGACTACAAGGCCGAGCTGGTGATGGATGGCCGAACGCTGAAGCGGCCGGTGAATTACCTGCTGGTGCGAATCGTCGCGCCAAAGGGAGTTGAGATCGACCATACGCGCCGGCCCTTCATGGTGGTGGATCCGCGGGCCGGCCATGGCCCCGGTATCGGCGGGTTCAAGGCCGACAGCGAAATCGGCGTCGCCATGAAGGCGGGGCATCCCTGCTACTTCGTCGGCTTCACGCCCGATCCGATGCCGGGCCAGACCATCGAGGATATCGCCAGGGCCGAAGCCGTGTTCCTGGAGAAGGTCATCTCGCTTCATCCGAAGGCAGACGGCAAGCCGTGCGTGATCGGCAACTGCCAAGCGGGCTGGGCCGTGATGATCCTGGCTTCTATCAGGCCCGAGCTGTTCGGCCCGATCATTCTGGCCGGCGCGCCGCTGTCCTATTGGGCGGGCGTTCGCGGACAAAATCCGATGCGCTACTCAGGCGGCCTGCTGGGCGGCAGCTGGCTGACGGCGCTCACCAGCGACATGGGAGGCGGCAAGTTCGACGGTGGCAAGCTGGTTGCCAATTTCGAGAACCAGAATCCGGCCAACACGCTGTGGACCAAGCAATATAACGTCTACTCCAAGGTCGACACTGAAGCCCCGCGATATCTCGAATTCGAACGCTGGTGGGGGGGCCACGTCAACCTCAATGCGGAGGAAATCCAGTTCATCGTCGACGATCTCTTCGTCGGCAACAAGCTGGCAGCCGGGCGCATCGAAATGTCGGACGGCACTGCCGTCGACCTTCGTACCATCCGTTCGCCGATCGTGGTGTTCTGCTCGAAGGGCGATAACATCACGCCGCCGCAGCAGGCGCTCGACTGGGTTCTCGATCTCTATGACGATGTCGACGAGATCAGGTCGTTCGGCCAGACCATCGTCTACACCGTGCACGAGACGGTCGGACATCTGGGCATTTTCGTTTCGGGCGGAGTGGCCAAGAAGGAGCACAATGAGTTCTCCAGCAATATCGACCTGATCGATATGCTGCCCCCCGGGCTCTACGAGGCAACGTTCGAGCGTAAATCCAGTGACACCACCAGCCCGGACCTCGTGGAGGGAGAGTGGGTCATGCGCTGCGAGCAGCGCACGCTGGATGATATCCGCGCCATGGGCGGCAATTCGCCGGAAGACGAACGGCGGTTTGCCACCGCCGCGCGCGTCTCGGAAATCAATTTGTCGCTTTACCGCGCCTTCATGCAGCCGATGGTCAAGGCCATCTTTACTCCGCAAGTGGCGGAGTGGCTGAGGCGTTGGGATACGAGCCGTATGCAATATGAGGCCTTCACCGACGCAAATCCGTTCATGCCGGCGCTTGCAAGCGCCGCGGAAAAGGTCCGCGAACAGCGCAAGCCCGCAGCGGCCGACAATCCGTTCATTGCCGCCCAGGAAAAGGTTTCCGAGCAGATCGTCAAGGCACTGGATGGCTGGCGGGATAGCCAGGAAAAACTTACTGAGTCGATATTCCTCGCTGTGTACGGATCGCCTGCGCTACAGGCCGCGGTCGGAGTTGACCCGGCAGTCGCCCGGCCTCGAAGGCCTGGAAAATCTCCGCTGCACACTGAGCTGCGGGACAAGCGCATTGCCGAATTGAAATCGCTAATTGCCAAAGGCGGTCTTCAGGAGTGCACCATCCGCGGCTTGGTCTATGTCGGCTTGGCGAGAGGGTTTGTCG
The DNA here is from genome assembly GCA_049587575.1 of Bradyrhizobium sp. Taxonomy (GTDB): domain Bacteria; phylum Pseudomonadota; class Alphaproteobacteria; order Rhizobiales; family Xanthobacteraceae; genus Bradyrhizobium. The sequence continues at coordinate 206 of JBAVEE010000222.1, read as the reverse complement.
ATGAGCGCGGCGTCGCAGCATTGCGTCGAATCCGGCTGACCGAGGAAGGTTCACGGCTGACGCTGGCGCAGTTCAAGGCGATGGCGCGCGAGCAGTTCTTCCTCCTGCTGCTGGATCCGGAAGCAAGCCTTGCCGCGATTCCCAAAATGCTGCCCACAGACTTGGGCGAACGACGAAAGGGCCTTGCGGCCATTCGCAATGTCCTG
>JBAVEE010000221.1:0-6920 GCA_049587575.1 Bradyrhizobium sp. | reverse complement strand
AGATAGGCCCTGATCGCCAGGATGTCGGGCCTTATGAGCTTTGTGAAATGGGGGTAGGGGAACGCGGGGTAATAGCGTGAGCCGTCGCGGGCCACGCCATAGCGGAGCGCGCGTAAAAACTCCTCGTCGCTCCAGGCGCCCAGACCGGTATCGCGATCCGGGGTGAGGTTTGCCGAATAAAGGCCCCCGAACGGGGTGTCGACGCGCTTGCCCCCGGCGAAGGGTTTTGAGGGGTCGGCGGTATGGCAACCTGCGCAATCGGCGGCGTCGGTGAGCGCCCTGCCGCGCGCGATCGTCTCCACGGATGGCTCGGCCTGGGCCCGGCCAAAACCGAACGCACTGCACAAAATCAAGGCCGCGAGAATCGCCCGCATTCCGTCCTGCGGTCCCTGCATCGATCTATCTCCCGTTGGCGGCAGTATAGCGCGAAAAAGCGTCAGCGAGCGCGTCACGTCGTTTCGTGGCGGCGTTTCGCCGCGACACAACCCGAAAACCGCAGGCGGTCTCGCCAGCACGAAATTGCGTTCTGCTGCCTCGGGTCTCCTCACCCCAGATTTGTGATGCGGGCTGTGCGAAAACCGACATAGACTGGTTTTGGCATTTGGCGTCATTAGCTAAAAAGAGCCGGCAGAGCCAAGGTTTAGATAAGGCTTAAGAGGGTGGAATGGGAATCAACCAAGGTCCGATCAGTCTCGATCAGAAGTACACCCAAGGGTCCGGCCACGTCTTCCTGACCGGGATCCAGGCGCTGGTCCGGCTGCCGATGGCGCAGATTCGCCGGGACCGCGCCAACGGCCTCAACACCGCGGGTTTTGTGACGGGCTACCGGGGGTCGCCGCTTGGCGGTTACGACCAGCAACTGATGGCGGCGCGAAAACATCTCGAACAATACGACATCAAGTTCCAACCCGGCGTAAATGAGGACCTCGCCGCCACCGCGATCTGGGGCTCGCAGCAGCTCAATCTTTCGCCCGGTGCCCGGCATGATGGCGTGGTCGGCATCTGGTACGGCAAGGGCCCCGGCGTCGACCGCTGCGGCGACGTATTCCGCCACGGCAATGCCGCAGGCTCGGCCAAGAACGGCGGCGTGCTGTGCCTTGCCGGCGACGATCATGGCGCAAAATCCTCCACCGTGCCGCATCAGTCCGACCACGCCTTCATCTCGGCATTGATGCCTTATCTCTATCCCTCCAGCATCCATGAAATGATCGAGATGGGGCTGCTGGGGATCGCGATGTCGCGCTATTCCGGCTGCTGGGTCGGCATGAAGGTGATTACCGAGACGGTGGAGACCACCGCCGAGATCGATCTCACCGACGAGATGAAGCCTTTTATCATTCCGGCTGATTTCGAGATGCCGCCGGGCGGACTCAACCTGCGCTGGCCCGACGACCGCTACGACCAGGACCGCCGGCTGCAGGACTACAAGGGCTTTGCCGCGATCGCGTTCGCGCGCGCCAACAAGGTCAACCGCATCACCATGGATTCGCCGAACGCCCGCTTCGGCATCATGGCCTCCGGCAAGAGCTACGAGGATATCCGGCAGGCGCTGCGTGAACTCGGCGTCACGCCTGAAGTGGCGGCCAGGATCGGCTTGCGGCTCTACAAGATCGGCATGCCCTGGCCGTTGGAGCCGCAAGGCGTGCGCGAATTCGCGGTTGGTCTCGAGGAAATCTTCATCATCGAGGAACGCCGGGAGATCGTCGAAAACCAGGTCAAGCAGGAACTGTTCAACTGGCGCGACGATGTTCGCCCGCGCATCGTCGGCAAGATGGACGAGCACGACAAGCGCTTCCTGCCTTTCGCCGAGGAATTGAGCGTCGCCTCGCTGGCAAGCTCGCTCACCGAGCGGTTGCTGCGGCTGAACCTCAATCCCGAGATCGCAGCGATGTTGCGTGCGAAAGCCGACTGGTTCAACGGCCGTCAGGCCACCCAGATGCAGGCGGTGTCGCCGATCACCCGCACGCCGTACTTCTGCTCGGGCTGTCCGCACAATACCTCGACCAAGGTGCCCGAGGGCAGTCGCGCGTTCGCCGGCATCGGCTGCCACTTCATGGCGCTGTGGATGGATCGCAACACCGAAACCTTCACGCATATGGGCGGCGAGGGCGTGCCGTGGGTTGGAGTTGCCCCCTTTACCGACGAACAGCACGTCTTCGCCAATCTCGGCGACGGCACCTATTTCCACTCCGGTAGTCTTGCGATCCGCCAGGCGATCGCGTCCAAGGCCAATATCACCTACAAGATCCTCTACAACGACGCGACCGCGATGACCGGTGGCCAGCATGTCGACGGCGACCTCTCGCCGCAGCAGATCACCTTCCAGCTTCACTCCGAAGGCATCCGCGACATCTATCTGGTGTCGGAGAATCCGGACGCCTATCCGGCCTCCGATATCGCGCCCGGTACCAGGACCGCCCATCGCGACGAACTCGATGCGGTCATGAAAACCCTGCGCCAGGTCAAGGGTGCTTCGGCCATTGTCTTCGTGCAGACCTGTGCTGCGGAAAAGCGCCGCCGGCGCAAGCGCGGAACGCTGGAGGATCCGCCGCGCCGCGTGCTGATCAATCCCGCTGTCTGCGAGGGCTGCGGCGATTGCTCGGTGCAGTCCAACTGCATCTCGGTAGAGCCGCTCGAGACCGAGCTGGGGCGCAAGCGCGCCATCAATCAATCGACCTGCAACAAGGACTATTCCTGCCTCAAGGGCTTTTGCCCGTCCTTCGTCACCGTCGACGGCGGCAAGCCTCGCCGCCGCGCGCCGGCCGATCTCGGCAATCTCGGCGATCTGCCGGAACCCGCTTCCCGCCCTTCGCTGGAGCGGCCCTATAACGTCGCCATCGGCGGCGTCGGCGGCACCGGCGTGTTGACGATCGGCGCGCTGCTCGGCATGGCCGCCCATATCGAGGGCAAGGCCAGCATGATTCTCGATATGTCCGGCCTTGCGCAAAAGGGCGGGGCGGTGCTGAGCCACGTTAGGCTGTCCGAACATACTGCCGACGTTACCTGTTCGCGTATCGTGACCGGCACCGCCGACCTCGTGATCGCCGCCGACGAGATCGTGGCTGCCGCCAGGGAAACCATCACGCTTTGCGAATCCGGCCGTACGCACGGCGTCATCAACAGTCACGTCATTCCGACCGCAGATTTCATTCTCAACCGCGATTTCAATTTCCAGAGCCGCAAGGTCAATCACGTGCTGGAAACGGCCTTGCACAAGGACTCGTCGTTCCTCGATTTCACCAAGCCCGCCGAAACCCTGCTTGGCGATTCCATCGCCACCAACATGATGATGATGGGCTACGCCTATCAGAAGGGATTGCTGCCGCTGTCGGCGAGTTCGATCGAGCAGGCGATCGAGGTCAACGCCGTCGCGATCAAGATGAACACGCAGGCCTTCCGGCTCGGGCGTCTGGCGGCGGCCGATCCGGCGCGGATCATCGCGATGATGAAGGGCCAGGACGAGACGGTTGCGCCGAAAACCCTGGATGCGATGTCGCTCGACGAGATCGTCGCCCACCGCAGCACGCTGCTGACGGATTACCAGAATGCCGAGCTTGCCGCGCGCTACCGCAAGCTGGTGACGAAGGTGCGTGACGCCGCGCTCGATGGCGGCTTCGGCGACGCGCTGCCCCGCGCCGTCGCCGTCAACTACGCCAAGCTGCTCGCCTACAAGGACGAGTATGAAGTGGCCCGGCTCTATACCGACGGCGGGTTCGAAAAACAGCTACGCGAGCAGTTCGAGGGCGACTTCAGGATCAGCTTCAATCTCGCGCCACCGATATTGGGCGGCGGCAAGGACGCGCTGGGGCGGCCGCGCAAGCGCGCGTTCGGCGCCTGGATGATGCCGGTGTTCCGGCTCTTGGCGAAAATGCGCGGCTTGCGCGGAACCGGATTCGACATTTTCGGCTACAGCGCCGACCGCAGGCTCGAGCGCGACCTGATCGCCGGCTATGAGAAGGACGTGGCCCATATCCTGTCGGTGCTGTCGCCGCTGACGCTGGATACGGGAATCGAGATTCTCTCGCTGCCGGATCGCATCCGCGGCTACGGGCCGGTGAAGGAAAAGGCGGTGCGGGATGCCAAGGCGCGTTATGCGCAACTCGCCGCCGATCTCGCCAACCCGCCGCCCGCGCCACGCCAGATCGCGGCGGAGTAAGCGCTCTGCGCCGGCGAATCGATCGCGGCCGTCATCGCGCGGAACCGGGGCCGGGGCGTTGGTTTATGCTTCCTCGCCCGTCGCGAGCCGGAGTCCCGACAACACCAATTCGCGGTGCTCGGGATTGCTCAACAACTGTCCGATGGTGAGCCACGGTCCGCCGGGACCAATGGCCTGGCTGGCCGCGAATTCACGCGCCTCGCTCAAACGTCCCATCCGGGCGTAACACGCAGCGAGAAACCACATCGTCAGGGGATAGGTCGGCAGTTCGCGGAACGAAGTATCGAGGACCGCGGCCGCCTTTTCGAAGCGCCGTTCGACGAAATGGCAAATGCCGATGCCCGTCAGATGAAATGCCCGCCGCGCGGCGCGAGGGTCAAGCCGCAAGGACATCTCGAAATGTTCAATTGCAAGATCGGCTTCACCTGAAGCAGTTCGGATCCAGCCGCTCCATAGCCAGCCGAAGGCGTGGCTCGGATTTCGGGCAAGCGCACCATCGACCAATCCCTTCAGGACCTTGGGGTCTTCGCCGATATTCAACAGGGCGCCGGCGGCCGACGTAACGCTGGAGGGATCGTCCGGCGCAACCTCGATAGCGCGTCGCGCCCAGGCACGGGTTCGCTCTTTTTCGATCGCGGCGTCCTCGCCCCATCCGCTCGAGACGTTCTGCGAATGACAAAGCGCCAGCGAGGCGAGCGCCAGCCCATAATGGGGATCACGCTCGACCGCCTGCTCGAGGAGGGCGATGGCCTGCTGGTTGGGTTCGCGCGCCCAGGCGCGAAGCAGCGGAAGCCCGCGCAGAAACAGGTCGTAGGCCGTCAGGTCGGCGGTCGGCCGATCCGAAGCGTTCTTGATGTCCATGTCCAGCAGCATCGGATCGATCACCCCCGCCACGCTGGAGGCGACCCTGTCCTGCAGCTCGAACACGTCCCCGAGCGCGCCGTCGAATTTCTCGGCCCACAGATGGAACCCCCTCGCGCTGTCGATCAGCTGCCCCGTGATCCGCAGCCGCGAACCCGCCTTTCGCACGCTGCCTTCCAGCACATAGCGGACGCCAAGCTCGCGTCCGACCTGCCTGACGTCGACCACCCTTCCTTTGTAGGTGAACGACGAATTGCGCGCGATCACGAACAGCGACTTGAAGCGCGACAGCGCGGTAATGATGTCTTCCACCAGGCCGTCGGCAAAATAATCCTGCGCGGGATCGCCGCTCATGTTCTGGAACGGCAGCACGGCGATGGACGGCTTGTCGGGAAGCGCGAGCGCGCCAGGCTGGCCCGCCATCGAGGCTGGTTGGGCGGGCGCGGAGCGATGACCGCCGGGCGTGTACCGCCACGCCCGTATCGGCTCGGCAATGTTCTTCAGCGTCTGCGGCCCAAGGTCATCGCAGGCGAAGTCGACCTTGCCCCGAATTTGCCGATAGGCGTCGTCGGAGATGCAAACTCCGCCCGGCTCGGCGATACCCTTGAGGCGCACGGCGACGTTGACGCAGTCACCGAAAATGTCGTTCTCATCGATGATGATATCGCCGACGTGCAAGCCGATCCGGAACTCGATTCGGGTGTCCGGCGAGACGCCGTCGTTCCGCGCCGCCATGCTGCGCTGAACCCCGACCGCGCCGCCCGCGGCATCGACCGCACTGGTAAACTCGACCAGCATGCCGTCACCGGTGGTCTTGACGATACGCCCCCGATGCGTGGCGAAGGTGGTTTCGACGAGGGCCTTTCTGATCGCCTTCAGCCGGGCCAGGGTGTCTTCCTCGTCGACGGCCATGAGACGGTCGTAGCCTGCGACATCCGCCGCCAGCACCGCTGCAAGTCGTCGCTCCAAGCGCTCGCCGGTCACGAAGCCCTCGAGAATCCTTATGTCGGCCCCGATATCAAAGCATGTTGGCGGGGCTGCAGCTAGGGCGGGCGATTCCAATTGGCGGGGAATGTCCGGTTCCGGTGCTGTCGGGCCAGCTGAGTTCCCTGTTACTTCCATTCATCCGGCGGTGGCGCCCCCCGAGCCGCCATGCGCGAAGGTCCGAAAAGACCAAACGGTCAGGGCGGACAGATCATCTCACAAAGTCATCTGAAGGCTTGCCATGTAGGTACGGGTCGTCCCGAGGTAAGCGGTGTTGGCGCCGGGGCTTCCCACGATGTTGCCGTCGGCAATCGATGAATAATAAAACACGTTGCCGACATTGAGTACCTGAAAGCGCATCGTGACGATGTGCTTGTCGAACGTCCTTGTCGCGCGAATTCCAAGATCGAAGGTCGCATAGGCCGGCGCAAACGAATTGTTGATATTGGTGGCTGCCCGGGTGCCTTCGGCATGAAAGGCGCCGGTCAGCGCGAAGCCTTGCAAAAAGGCGGCATGATAGTCGAGTGCAACATCGCTTTTGACGACGGGAACTCCGACCACCAGCCCGTCGTTGGTGGCGGCGACGCCGGTGTCCAGCAGCCTTGCATCGATCCAGGTCACGCCGCCGAAGACCGACAGGTCAGGAGAAATGTCGCCCTGCAGGAAAAGCTCGGCGCCGTTGTTGCGCTGGGTGCCGACCACCGCGAAGATGTTCGTGACCGCATCGGTTTCGGCGAGCGGGCGCGTCATCTGGAATAATGCGAAGGTGGCGAGAAGTCGCGGCGTGATCGCGTATTTCAGGCCGATCTCGTACTCCTGATCGTGATATGGCGCCAAAAACTCATTGACATTGGCTGTGCCGGGTGGCGCTTGCTCACCCTGTTCGACACTTTTGGCGAAGGTGGCATAGGCCGTGAGC
>JBAVEE010000220.1:0-4709 GCA_049587575.1 Bradyrhizobium sp. | reverse complement strand
TCCTGTTCCGAGGGAAGTTTCGCGCCGGCGGGCAATTTGCCGGACATGATCTGTTCGGCCAGCCGGTCGACGACCTCCGCGCTGAGGCTTTTGTGCGACCCAAGCGGCCGGAGCAGCTCGCTGCGCTGACGCCGCGTCGCGTCGATCGAGGGGTCGCTTGACGGGTCTTGTCGGGTCATCGTACAAGTTTACTATCACGCCGGCGATACGCCAGCAATGGACGTATAGCGCTTCGTGACCTTGCGGATCGCAGCGACCGTCGCCGCCCGCAATGCCAGAATACGTCATGGAGAGCTTTCTCCTAAAAACGGGTCAGACAATGACCGATCGGCAACACGGGGAGGAAGGCGATGCAGCGTCGCGATTTCATGAAGTTGAGCGCAGGTTTTGGCGCCGCAGGATTGACAGCCGGCATGGCGGGGGTTTCGCCTGCGCGGGCGCAAGCCAGGCAGGTTTTCAAGGCATCCGACGTCCAGCCCGTCGGCTATCCGACCGTGGTTGCGACTGAAAATCTCGGCAAGAAACTCGCGGCCGCCACCAACGGGCGGCTTTCGGTCCAGATGTATCCGTCGATGCAACTCGGCGGCGAGAAGGAGACCATCGAACAGACGCAGATCGGCGCGATCCAGCTGTTGCGCGTCAGCGTCGGATCGATGGGGCCGATCGTCGACGACATCAACGTCGTCAACATGCCGTTCCTGTTCAAGAACACGACGCACGCCGAAAAGATGATGGACGGGCCGATCGGCCAGGAATTGCTCGACAAGATCACTGCGAACCCCAACGCGGGCCTGGTCGCGCTGTGCTGGATGAATTCCGGCGCGCGCAGCCTCTACGACACCAAGCGGCCGATCAGGTCGATCGAGGACATCAGGGGCCTGAAATTCCGCGTTATCGGCAATCCGATCTTCATCGACATGATGAATGCGCTCGGCGGCAACGGCGTCGCGATGGGCTACGACCAGGTGTTCAGCGCGTTGCAGACCGGCGTGATCGACGGCGCCGAGAACAACCTGCCAAGCTATGTCTTCAGCAATCACTATACGGCGGCCAAATATCTTTCCCGGACCGAACACCTCGTGATTCCCGAAGTGCTGGTATTCTCCAGGCGGGCGTGGGGCAACCTCTCGGCCGACGACCAGAATCTTCTGAAGAAATTTGCCCGCGAGGCGCAGTTCGAGGAACGCGAGCTCTGGAACAAGTATGAACAGCAGGCGATGGAGAAGGCGAAGGCGGCCGGCTGCCAGATCGTCGAGATTGCCGACAAGACCCCGTTCCAGAATGCCGTCAAACCGGTGTGGGACAAATACGGCCCGAAATACCAGGACATGATCAAACGCATCCAGGCCCTTGGATGAGGCGTCTTCGCGTGCGGTTCGCGCCGCGCGAGGATATCGTCTGGATCGGCAATCGGGGGGAGCCCGGGCAATGGCAGCCACATTTCGCCGCGCGATGGATGCGCTCTATTTCCTGTGCGTGGCCGTTGGCTGCGTCGCGCTGGTTCTGATTTCGGCGATCATTCCCTGGGCGGTATTCACCCGCTACGTGCTCAACAGCGCAGCCTCCTGGCCGGAACCTCTCGCGGTTCTCCTGACCATCGTGCTGACCTTCATCGGCGCCGCCGCCGCCTACCGGCTCAACCTGCACATGAACGTCTCCTACTTCGCAGACCAGTTGCCGGCGAGATTTCGCGCCCTGCTGGATCTTGTCGTCCAGCTTCTGATGGCGCTGATCGCGATTTTCATGATCGTTTGGGGCGCCAGGCTGGTGGAAGTAACCTGGCACAATACGATCGGGGATTGTCCGTTCCTGTCGGTAGGCGTCACCTATCTGCCGATTCCGGTCGGCGGCGTTTGCCTTCTGCTTTTCATCATCGAGCGGATTTTTCTTGGGGCCCCGCCCGATCCGATCCCCCAGCCCCCCGAAACCGCGCCGTTCGAGTAATGCGGGGAAGGGACCGACATGGACATCTTCATTCTGCTTGCGACCATGCTGATCTGCTTTCTGATCGGCATGCCGATCGCCTATTCGCTGGCGCTGGCCGCGATCGCCGGCGCCTGGTCGATCGGCATTCCGCTGGAAGCGGTGATGGTGAAGATCTCCGACGGCGTCAGCAAGGTCGCGATGCTGACGATTCCGTTTTTCGTGCTGGCCGGCGCGATCATGGCGGAAGGCGGCATGGCGCGCCGGCTGGTGGCGTTCGCGGACGTCCTGGTCGGATTCACGCGCGTGCGCGGGGGCCTTGCCATGGTCAACGTGCTGGCCACCACCTTCCTGAGCGGCATCTCCGGCTCGGCCGTCGCCGACACCTCCGCGATCGGCTCGGTGATGATCCCGCAAATGGAAAAGGCCGGCTATCCGCGGGTGTTCGCCACCAATCTCACCATCACCTCCTCGGTTCAGGCCCTGCTGGTGCCGCCGAGCCACAATGCGGTGCTGTATTCGCTGGCGACCGGCGGCACGATATCGATCAGCGCGCTGTTCATGGCCGGCGTGTTTCCGGGCCTCCTGCTCGGCTTCTCGCTGATCGTCCTCTGTGTGGTCATCGCCTACCGCGACAAGCACCCCCATGGCCAGACCGTGCCGGCAAGGGATGCGCTGCGGATCACGATCGATGCCGCCTGGGGGCTGGTGACGCTCGTGATCATTCTCGGCGGCATTCTCGGCGGCATCTTTACCGCGATCGAGGCCGGCGCCGTTGCCTGCATCTGGGCATTTTTCGTGACGATGTTCATCTATCGCGATTATCGCTGGAGCGACCTGCCGCTCCTGCTGCACCGGACGCTGCGCACGGTGGCGATGGTGCTGACGCTGATCGCGTGCGCATCGAGCGTCGGATACATCATGGCACTGACGCAAATGCCGGCGAAGATGACGGCGTTCTTCCTGTCGATCTCGAGCAACAAATACGTCATCCTGTTCCTGATCAATATCCTGCTGCTGGTGCTCGGCACGCTGGTCGACATGGCGCCCTCGATCCTGATCGCGACGCCGATCCTGCTGCCGGTGATGCAGAATTTCGGCGTCGATCCGGTTCACTTCGGGATGATCATGCTGCTCAACCTCGGCATCGGCCTGTGCCACCCGCCGGTTGGATCCATTCTTTTCGTCGGATGCGCGGTCGGCAAGGTCACGATCGAGCAGGTGATGCGGAAGATCTGGCCGTTCTACGCCGTGATGTTCCTGGTGCTGATGTGTGTCACCTATCTTCCCGAAGTGTCGCTATGGCTGCCGCGGCACGTGCTGCGGTGAATTGCTGCCTCATCGGGCCTCTGGCAGAACTGAAAACCACGTCAAGGCCGCGGTCCAAGGTATCGGGAAAGCGCCCTGTCAATCGATCGGGAAACGATCACCGCCGATCGTTCGTCCAGATGAACCCCGTCCGCCCAGCGCAATTCCGGCCTCGCGACATCGATGCTCAGCCATCTGCCCGGATCGGGAAACCTGGAGTGGACGATGCTGCGGGTGATCGTTACCGACCGGACATCTTCGAGACGTGCCGAATACGGAAGCTCGAAAAGCAGCACGCGCCCCCCTCTTTGCTCGATCGCCCGGCTCAACCGTTCAATTTTTTCGACATTCACCCGAACGATATCCGTCGGATCTTCCGCATTCAATCGCTGTACGGCGCGATCTACATAGATTCGATTGTCGAAATCGCTGGGTGGCTGTTCCAGCAACCGTTCAAGGGCGGGCAACGCCTGCGCGTGATCGAGAGGCGCATGGAGCCAGTTCTCGTAAGCGGCGACCGCAGTCCTGATCGGACGAAAAAGCAGCGGCTCCGTGTTGCCGCTCATCGAATATTTCTCGACCAGGGCGGCGTCCACCGGCCGCGACAGGACGTTGGTCTCGACCAGGACGATCCGCGGAAGCCGCGACCGGTTCGCCACGATCTCGAGCCCCGTGACCGGGGAGCCTCCGGCGAGCCCCAGGTTTCGCAGCCTGGGTGTAGCGAAGTATTCTTCCTTGAGGCGGAAGGTGAGCGAGCTGCCCACCAGCACGACGTCCGGAATCGGCTCTTTGGCATACCGGTTCAGCGTGATCAGCGTGCCGTCACGGGTCGTCGTGGCCGGCAGTTGCAGCCCGTTGCCGAACCAGGCCGTGGCGAATCCGCAGACGATCAGCGGCACCGCGGCGCCAAGACCGCATTTCGCCAACCAGGAAATTGCGGATGCCTGCTGCATGCCTGCGCTCAAAACTGAAAATAGATGAACGAGGTTTCAGGGCCGGCTTCAAGGTACATCAGCGCCGCCATCAACCCGTAAAGATAAGGCTCGGCGCCACGCCAGGATGACCGCTCCAAAAGCGATCGAGGAGCAAGATGCTGGATGATGACCGGCAGGGAATAGAGCAGCGCCAGATTGTAAAACAGCTTTGGCGGGCTCGGGTTGGTGCTCAGCGCGAACATCCCGGACAAATAGCCGATCGCATGATCGAAGTTGGGCAGCTTGAAGAAAATCCATAGCAGCGTAACGATGAAAAACACGAAACCGATGCGCACGGCACGAAACACGACCGAATCGGCCAATTCGAGCCTCGAAAGAATCGGACGTTCGATAACGAGCATCAGGCCATGCAGCAGCCCCCACGCAAGGTAGCCAAGCCCGGCGCCATGCCAGAGACCGCCAAGCCCCATCACGATCATCAGATTCAAATAGGTCCTGAGGGTTCCGTTGCGATTGCCGCCGAGCGGGATGTAGAGATAGGTC
>JBAVEE010000219.1:0-3631 GCA_049587575.1 Bradyrhizobium sp. | reverse complement strand
GCCGGATCGTCCTTTTTGTCCCAATACGGGCTTGAACGCGCGAGTTCCTCGAGGGCCGCGACGCGATCGGCCGGCATCGGGTGCGATTGGTAGTATGGATCGGCCCCGTGCGACGCGAACAGGCTGTCGTTGGCGAACCGCTTGAAGGTTTCGTACATGCCCTTGGCGGACTGGCCGGTCGCGGTCAAAAACTTCACCCCGGCGCGGTCGGCGCTTTCCTCCTGCTGGCGTTGATAGGACAGCATCGAGCGCATGATCATATTCTGCGGCCCGGCGAGCATGGCGGCGCCGGCATTGGTCAGGCCATTGTCGCCGTAATTGCTTCTTGCGCCGACCGCCATGGCGCCGGCGCCCAGCAGCATGGCGATGATCATCTGCGTCTGTGCCTGGGCCAGTTGCTCGCGCAACCGGGCGAGATGGCCGCCGGCCAGATGGCCGGTTTCGTGCGCCAGCACACCGATGATCTGGTTCGGGGTTTCCGACTGCAGCAATGCGCCATGGTTCACGAAGATGCGGCGACCGTCCGCGACGAAGGCGTTAAATACCGGCTGATTGATGATCGTTACCTGGATGTTCTGCCGCTCCAGGCCGGCAGCCCGCAGGATCGGCCGTGTGTAGTCGCGCAACAGTTGCTCGGTCTCGGTGTCGCGGAGAATGGCGACGCCCTTTTCCTCCTGCGCGAGCGCGGGAAGCGGCGCAACGATGAGCGCCACCGCGGTGGCGACGGCGGTGAGCTTCCTGGTCTTCCTGAGTAACGCTAGGCGGAGCAGCATCGGGCGGTCTTTAAATGATTGGCGGCGGGTCTGATACCGGATATGCCCTACCAAACGCCGGATTAAGGCTAGTCTGGGGCACCCGCCAATATAGCAGATATCGATGCTTGATGCGACACTGAGAGAGCGAACAAAAGGCTTGGTGGCGGCATCGCGGCGAAGCGATGTTCCGCCGTTCATGGTGATGGATGTGATGGCGGCCGCCGCGCGGATCGAGGCGGCCGGCGGTCATGTTATTCACATGGAAGTGGGGCAACCGGCGGCTGCGGCGCCAAAATCGGCGATATTGGCCGCGCACGCCGCGCTCGATGGGGCGCGGATCGACTACACCTCGGCTCTGGGTGTTCCCTCGCTGCGTGAACGGATCTCCCGCCACTACCGTGAGAGTTACGGTTTTTTGGTGGATGCCGAGCGAATCGTGGTCACCACGGGCTCGTCAGGTGCCTTCATCCTCGGCTTTCTGGCCATGTTCGAGCCCGGCGACCGGGTTGCGGTCACGGTGCCCGGTTATCCGCCTTACCGGCATATTCTCACGGCACTGGGCTGCGAGCCGGTGCTGATCGAGACATCGGACGAAACCCGGCATGCGCTGACCGGAGAAGCGCTGCTCGCCGCGCATCGCCGGACGCCGCTGAAAGGCGTGCTGGTCGGCAGCCCCGCCAATCCTACCGGCACGATGATGTCGCGCGAGGCGCTCGCCAGTCTGATATCGGCGGCGGAAAGCGCCGGAATCCGTTTCATTTCGGACGAAATCTATCATGGCCTCGACTACGCGTTTCCCGCGGTAACGGCGGCCGAGCTTTCACCCCATGCGCTCGTCATCAACTCGTTTTCGAAATATTTCTGCATGACCGGCTGGCGGGTCGGCTGGATGGTGGCGCCCGAAGCGCTGGTCCGCCCGATCGAGCGGCTTCAGCAAAATCTCGCGATTTCGGTACCGACGCTATCGCAAATTGCTGCCGAGGCTGCGTTCGAGGGCCGCCAGGAGATGGAAGAGGTCAAGCGCGGCTATCTGGAGAACCGCCGCATTCTGATCGAGGGCTTGCCGCGTGCCGGTCTCACCAAATTCCTGCCCGCCGACGGCGCGTTCTACCTCTACGCCGACGTTTCCGATTTCACCCCCGACAGTTTTGAGTTTGCAAAGCGAATGCTGGAACAAGCGCACGTCGCAGCAACCCCCGGCATCGACTTCGATCCGGTTCACGGCCGTCGGTTCATGCGGTTCTCATATGCGCGTTCGGCCGACGAAATGCGCGAAGCCGTTGCGCGCATCGCGCGATGGCTTGGATGAAACGGGTGATCGCGGAATCGAATCGCCGCGCCCGATCTTGACTCCGGGAAATGGATCGGTGCCATTGTGCGGACCATTTTGGCTGGGTCCGGCAGCGGGGCGCCCGCGCGGCGAGCGACGGATACATCGCCAAACATAGATAGCCAAGCGCATTGGGGGAGTGAAATTGATGGCGGCAACGATCGCAACCGCGGCGCCGGCCCGCGCCGCGAAACCCTGGTACAAGGTTCTCTACATTCAGGTGCTGGTCGCGATCGTGCTCGGCGCCGTCGTCGGCTGGCTATGGCCCGGTGTTGCGACCAACGATTGGATCAAGGCGCTCGGCGACGGCTTCGTCAAGTTGATCAAGATGGTGATCGCGCCGATCATCTTCTGCACGGTGGTATCGGGTATTGCGCATATCCAGGATGCCAAGAAAGTCGGCCGCATCGGCGTCAAGGCGCTGGTCTATTTCGAGATCGTCTCGACCTTCGCGCTGGTCATCGGGCTCGCCGTCGGAAATCTGGTGCGCCCGGGTGCGGGCTTTGGCGGCGCCATGGCCAATGCGCAGAAAGTGCAAACTTTCGCCGACCAGGCCAAAGCCCAGAAGGGCGTCGATTTCTTCCTTCACATCATCCCTGACACCGTGGTCGGCGCCTTCGCAAGCGGCGAAATCCTGCAGGTTCTGCTGTTTTCAATCCTGTTCGGCTTCTCGGTGATGGGACTTGGCGAGCGCGGCCACACCTTGCGTGCCTTCATCGACGATGCGGCGCACGGGGTTTTCGGCGTCATCGCCATCGTCATGAAAGCCGCGCCGGTCGGCGCTTTTGGCGCGATGGCCTTTACCATCGGTAAGTTCGGCACCGGTGCCATCGTCAGTCTGATGGGCCTGATCGCGACGTTCTATCTGACCGCCGCGCTTTTTGTGCTCGTGGTCCTCGGCATCGTCGCGCGAATTGTCGGTTTCTCGATCTTCAAATTCCTGGCTTACATCAAGGACGAGTTGCTGATCGTGCTCGGTACGTCGTCTTCGGAGAGCGCGCTTCCCTCCCTGATGGAAAAACTGGAGCGGCTCGGCTGTTCCAAGTCGGTGGTGGGGCTTGTGGTGCCGACCGGATATTCGTTCAATCTCGACGGCACCAACATCTACATGACGCTCGCCACCCTGTTCATCGCGCAGGCACTCAATTTCGATCTCAGCCTCGGCCAGCAAATCACCATCCTGCTGGTCGCGATGCTGACCTCGAAGGGAGCATCCGGCATCACGGGCGCGGGCTTCATCACCTTGGCGGCGACGCTGGCTGTCGTCGATCCGCGCCTGGTTCCGGGCATGGCGATCGTGCTGGGCATCGACAAGTTCATGAGCGAGTGCCGCGCGCTGACCAACCTTTGCGGCAATGGCGTTGCCTGCGTGGTGGTGTCGTGGTGGGAGGGGGAGCTCGACCACGAGCGGTTGCTCGCCAATCTCAACAAGCAGATTGATCCGGCCGACGTGGAGACGGCTGTCACCACGGGTTAACGGCTCCCGGAAAACAAAAACCGCCCGGTTTTTCCGGGCGGTTTTTTCATCTCACAAACCGGCTTTGCT
>JBAVEE010000218.1:0-12353 GCA_049587575.1 Bradyrhizobium sp. | reverse complement strand
GTCGCGATCTGCAGCAGGGATACCGTGCGCGCAAGCGCCGGCTGCAGGGTCCACATCCGGTCGAACGCGCTGACGCGGTTGACCAGTCCCTTGGAATAATCCAGCCGATCGACGCCGATGGCCAGCTTCTCGCCATTCAAGCTCCGGCGCAATCGCGATACATCGGGATGGGACACGGCCTTGGCCGCCTGCCGGGCGAATTTTTCGGCATCGATGCCGATCGGAAACACCGCAATGCGTGACTTGCCATGATGCGACGTCACCACGCCGTCTTCGATCTTGAGGCCGAGAGACGACGAAAGGTATCCGAGAAAATTCTCGCAATCGTCCCTGGTCTGGAATCCGATCAAATCGTAGGCCAGCATCGCCTCGATCAGTTCGCGATGATGCGGAACGCCTTCGATGATGGCGCGCGCCGGCCATGGCGTATGCAGGAAGAAGCCGACCGGTTGCGTCACGCCGAGATCGCGCAGTTCCGCACCCAGCGCCAGGAAATGATAATCCTGGATCCAGAACACGGTATCCGGCTTTCTGAAACGCAGCAGCGCGCGCGCCATGAAGGCGTTTACTTCGCGATAGGAAAGATAATCTTCCTGCGAGGCGCGGATCAGATCGGCGCGGGAATGCAGCGCAGGCCACAGCGCCGAATTGGCAAAGCCTTCATAATACCCGCCGTAATGGGCCGCCGGCAGATCCAGCATCGCCAGCGCGCCCGCGCCCAGCGCCTCGATTTCAGCGAACGGTTCCTTCTGGGCGCCGTCACGGACGCGGCCGCTCGAGCCAACCCAAATGGCCCCGGATTTCTCCACCACCGGCAGCAAAGCGGCGGCGAGTCCCCCCGTCATGGGCTCATGGGCATTGCCGCGTGCCACGCGATTTGAAACGACGACGAGGCTCACAGGGGTCCCCTCCTGATGTTTCTCTCGCGGGTTAACAACCATTCATCAATATGGTTCCTGGTCACTCTTTCAACGAAATGAAACCAAATTCAGGCATTGGAACACGATTGATCAAAGGCCGAGAATATCGTGGACATGGCCATTCGCACGCAAAAGCGCTGGGATCTCGTCACCTAGGCAGGGGATGACCTGAGCCCGATCACCGTATTGCCCCGGCTTCGCCATTAATGAGACTTGCCAGCCATGCGCGCACGTCGCGCGGTTCGTCAAAATAGCCGGTGACGCCCTGCGCGCGCCGGCCCACGGAAAATGCCAGTCCGCCAAGATCAGGCATCATCGCAAACACCGATTCGTCGGTGACGTCATCTCCGATGAAAAATGGACGCCGGCCCCGAAACGGCTCGTGGGTCATCAGTTCGCGGACGCCGGTTGCCTTGTCAAAGCCGGATTGCTTGATTTCGCAGACGCATTTTCCGGGCAGCACCTCGATTGGCGCGTTGGGCAGATCCGCCCTGATCAGCGAGACGGCCTCGTAAATCGCCTTCTCCGCATGCGGCGCCAGCCGGTAGTGAAGCGCCAGCGAATAGCCCTTGTCTTCGAGCAGAATCCCCGGGCTGAGCTTGGCAATGGCGGCAAGGCGGCGCTTCAACTCCTTGTCCATCGGCGGAGCATGGGTCGCCACCGCTTCACTATCGGTGGAGATTCGCATTTCTGCGCCGTGGCCTCCGACCGCCGGAAATTGCTCGGGGGCAAAGATCAGATCGATGTCGTTCAGCGAACGTCCGCTGACCAGGGCAAGCGCGCCCGAGGTCCTGTCACGCAGGCGGCTCAAGGTCTCGGCCAGGCCCGGCGGGACCCACACCTCGCGCGGCGTCGGTGCGAGGTCGAGCAGCGTGCCGTCAATGTCGAGCAGGATCGCGCATTCGCCCAGGCGCTGCGCAAGTTCCCCTGCCCCCAGCTTCGCCGGCGCGTTTGCCGATTGTGACGTGTCTTCCTCGGTCAAATCCTGATCCACCAAGCCCCGGTTCATGTCATTCTACTCCACAAAGGCGAGCGGCCGTGCGACCGATTCCAGCGTCCGGCGCTCGGCCGCGATGCAATACCGCCATGCGATCGCAGCGGCGGCGACCATCAATCCTGCCCCCAGCAGATAGCCCGCAAAAACGCTGGCGCGCGATCCCGTATCGATCAGCGCCCCGAACAGCACCGGACCGGCGACGCCGCCAATTCCCGTTCCCGCCGCATAGAACAGTGCAATGGCGAGCGCGCGCACCTCCAGCGGAAAGGTCTCGCTGACGGTAAGGTACGCGCTACTCGCGGCGGGGGAAGCAAAGATGAAAATCAGCATCCAGGCAATGGTCTGGCTCTCGGCGCTCAACACGCCGACTGCAAACAGATAACCCGAAACCGCGAGCAGAATGCCCGAAATTCCATAAGTGAACGTGATCATCGCGCGGCGACCCAACGTGTCGAACAGCCGGCCGAGCAACAGCGGCCCCAGAAAATTGCCGGCGGCGAAAGGAAGGATGTACCAGCCGACCTGGTCCGCCGCGATCCCGTAAAAATCGGTCAGTACAAGCGCGAAAGTGAAGAAGATCGCATTGTAGAAGAACGCTTGCGCGGTCATCAACGCCAATCCGACGAGCGAGCGCTGCCGGTAAAGGGAGAACAATGTGTGCGCGACCTCGCGGAGCGGCGTGTGGTCTCGCATCCTCAGCTTCAGCTTCGGCCAGGCGTGTGGATGCGAATCTTGTTGCTGGTATTGTGCATGTCCCGTGACCGAGCGCTCGATATCGCGCACGATCGCATTAGCCTGATCGGGATGACCGTGGATTATCAACCACCGCGGACTCTCCGGGATCCAGACCCGCATCACGAACACCACAAGGCCGAGGCAGGCGCCGGTGAGGTAGGCGAGCCGCCAGCCGAGATCGGCGCCGATCAGGTGCGGATCGAGCAGCAGAATGGCGCTCCCCGCACCCAGCGCCGCGCCGATCCAAAAGCTGCCGTTGATCACAAGGTCGGTCCATCCGCGATAGCGCGCCGGTACCAGTTCCTGGATCGTCGAGTTGATCGCGGTGTATTCGCCGCCGATGCCGGCGCCGGTCAGGAACCGGAAAAGAGCGTAGCTTGCGAGGCTCCATGAGAGCGCCGTCGCCGCGGTGGCCGCAAGATAAAGCGCCAGCGTGATGAAGAACAGCTTTCTGCGGCCGATCCGATCGGTGAGCCAGCCGAACCCTAACGCGCCGAGCACCGCGCCGGCGAGATAGAGGCTGTTGGAAAGCCCGACATCGAAATTCGAAAAATGCAGCGTCGAGCTTTGCTTCAGCGCCCCGGACAACGCGCCCGCCAGCGTCACCTCAAGTCCATCCAGAATCCACGTGATGCCCAGCGCGATCACGACGCGGGTGTGGAAGCCGCTCCAGCGCAGCGCGTCGAGGCGGTAGGGAATGCTGGTTTCAATGATGCGAGCGTCGTTCGCCGTCACAGGCCTGGCTGCAGCAACCATCAAATCGCCCTGCCGTCGCTGCAAATCCATCGAACTGAACCAATGAGGAGATCCCCGCTAAGCGACGCTCCAAGGCTGCGAGCCTGGCCACCGACTGAGCAATCAACGCGCCGGAGGCGTCGGAGTTCCCGCACCGCAGAAGTGGAACTGATCACCAACATCTCCGTTTCCGCCAAAACAAGGTTGGAATCGACATGACCGGCCATCGGGAATCAGCGGCTTCGAAACGCGTGGTAACGCGCAAGACCACACGAAAAGCCGCACGAAAGGCAACCAGACGAAAGGCTCCGTCCGGGCGCTGGTCGCAGCGCGTCACGAAAGAGAGCGACGCGCTCGACCTGAAACAGGGCGTCTTCACACTGAAGGACCCAAAACGGATTGCGGCCTCGCTCAAGCGCTCGGCGGAGCGCAGCTCGCGCCGCAAGGCCGGCGCCTATCGCTCGGCGCTCTCGATGCTGACCTTCTACATCAACCGTGCCGGCAAGACCTTGCCGAAGACGCAACGGGAGCGACTGGAGCGGGCCAAGATGGAGTTAAAGCGGCAATTTGGGAGGGGCAAGGCCCCGTGAATCCCGCGCCAGCGTTTAGCGCTTGTCACGGAGGGCACGCGCAAACGAGCGAACCCGGAATCCGTCGGTGACGGCGCGAAATTCCGGGTTGGCGTTTGCGCGCGCCCGGAATGACCAATCAGGCGGCTCGGATATTCGCCATGAAGCGGTCGAGTTCCTCGCGCAACCGCGTGCTTTCGCTTGAGAGCGTGCGCGCCGAGTCCAGCACATTTCCCGACGCCGACCCGGTTTCCGCAGCGCCGCGATTGACTTCCGTGATATTGGCGGCGGCCTCGTGGGTTCCCTTGGCAACGGTCTGAACGCTGCGCGCGATTTCCTGGGTCGCCGAACCCTGTTCCTGTACGGCACTCGCGATCGTCGATGCGATGGTCGAGATCTGCCCGATGGTGCTGCCGATCTCCTTGATGGCCGCAACCGATTCCTGCGTCGCGCCCTGCATGCCGGCAATGTGCGACGATATCTCGTCGGTCGCTTTCGCGGTCTGGCTGGCCAGCGATTTGACCTCGGAAGCGACGACGGCGAATCCCCGGCCGGCGTCGCCCGCGCGGGCGGCTTCGATGGTCGCATTCAGCGCCAGCAGATTGGTCTGCTCGGCGATGGCGGTGATCAGTTTGACCACGTCGCCGATTTCCTGCGCGGCGCGGGACAATTTACCGATCCGCCCATCGGTCTGCTCGGCCTGAAGGACCGCGGCTTCCGCGATCCGGTTGGATTCCTGGACCTGTCTTCCGATCTCGTCGACCGAAGCGGAAAGCTCCTCCGTCGCGGAAGCGACCGATTGCATGTTGCTCGACGCTTCTTCCGATGCGCCGGCGGCCCGGCTGGACAGGCTTTGCGTACTTTCCGCGGTTCGCGTCAACGTTCCGGCAGCCGCTTCGAGCTGAACGGCTGACGCCGAAACGTTGGCGACGATGGCGCCCACCGCCGCCTCGAAATCGTCGGCGAAGCGAATGAGCTCGGCGCGACGCGACGCAGCGCTGGCCTTATTCTGCGCATCATGCGCGGCCGCATCGCGCTCAGCCTTGGCGATCGCCTGCATCTTGAACTCTTCGACGGCGCTGGCCATTTCGCCGAGCTCATCCTTACGGCCGAGACCCGGCAGAACGACATCGAAATTGCCGTTGGCGAGCTCGCGCATCGCCTTGCACATCGCTATCATCGGCCGGGAAATTCCCCTGCCCTGCAACGTGGCCAGGGCCCCGCCGAGCAGGAACCCGCCGAACGCGAGCATCACCACCAGCCGCTCCGTCTCGCTGATGATGGCGTCGGATTCGGAATCGAGCCGTTGTTGATCGGAGAGCAGGTCCGCCTTCATCGCGTTCGAGCCCTTGATGATTTCCGTCGCGGACTCGGCCATTTCGGCTGCCAGTTCATCGACATCCTTTGAATTCTCGATCAGCTTGGTCAGCGCTTGCCGATATTCTCCGAGCAGGACCGAGGCCTCCTTGACGGCCCGCGCGACCTTTTCGTCGGTCGACGGAATCGCCTGCAGCGCGGTCTCGACGAACTTGAGACGCGCCAGCGCACTGGCGGCGACCGCCTGGTCGGAATTGACGACGAAGGTGCTCGCAAGCGCCATCGCTGTCTGAAACTGCGCAGCCACCTTTTTCGCACCGAGGGTGACCGCCGCAAGCTCCGCGTCGTCGTCGACGCTGCTGGGGAGATCGTCGAGTTTGTAGCGCATCAAGTTGCCGCTGCGCATGAGCTGATTTTGCGTCACGAGTTCGCTGTCGCGCTTGGCCTTGACAACAGCGGCAAATATCTTGGTAAAGGCATGGAATTCGCGGGCAAGATGGGTGATCTGATTGAGGCGCGCCGCATTCGTGGTGCTCTTCATCGATTGGTCGATGGCGTCTTTCAGACCCGCTTCGGCCGCCAGCGCGGCTTTGGCGTCGTCTTCCTTGCCGGTCGCCACATAATATCGCGCCAGCGCCCGGTACGAGATCAGTTCGCGGTCGATCTGCTTGGCCAAATCGGATTCCGACACGCTGTTTCGGTAAGCCACCACGCCGGCGGAGACGCGCTCAAATCCGAGATAGGCCATGCCCATGCTGGCCGCCGAGATGGCGAGCACGAACGCAAAGCCGAGCATGATTTTTCCACGAAATCGCAGGGTAGGGAGCTTTAGCGAAATCGATTTCGGCCACACGCGCTTCAACAACCCCACCACGACCCCCCGTCCGTCTCAAAAACCAGCAGAATCCGGAACGCTCGGCCCCGAACCCGAACGGGAAACCTAAAGTAGAATGGATAAGAGGTCGTAAATTCCCGGAGATATCCTCATCCCGAGGAATGCGCTTGTGATCGCAAGGAGGCTTCCGCCGCCGACGGGGGCTCGGGCGGCATCAATACTTGCCAATTCGGGGCCGGCCTCCGCGGATCGTCAGGAAAGCGTCGGCTGATGAACGAATCAGCCACCGGCAACCGGGACCATAATATGGGAGTCTTCCTTATAATAAGAGAGTCTTCCTTGCCCGGCTGGGCTTCGGACCCATGCCGAGGATGCCGTTCCCGCTGCGAAAGATTACCTCACGGCCGAACGGAACGTAGCTCGCTGTCCCGTCAGCGCCGGCACGCCTAACCCCCGGCACCGATGGCACAAAAGGGGCGCACCGGCCCGCCGGAATAGAGACATCACGAGGCAGGGGTCTCGCCGTTTGCCCGAACGGCGCAGAAGGGCAAACGCCCCGATCAAGCGTTCCTGATGGCAACAGGGCGCCTCCGCGACGAAAATCCTAGTTGCAAAGTCCCGCCCCCGTGCTTCTAATTGAAACAAATAAGAGCACCCGGGAGGTAACGCGCGTGTCGACAGTCAAACTGACGGTAAACGGCAAAACGGTCTCGGCCGACGTCGAGGACCGGACCCTTCTTGTCCATCTCTTACGCGATCATCTGAATTTGACCGGCACCCATATCGGCTGCGACACCAGCCAGTGCGGCGCCTGCGTCGTCCATATCGACGGGCGGGCGGTCAAATCCTGCACGGTGCTGGTCGGACAAGCCGATGGCGCCAACGTCACCACCATTGAAGGTATCGCGAAGGGCGACGAACTGCACCCGATGCAGGCTGCGTTCCGCGACAATCACGGTCTGCAATGCGGCTATTGCACGCCGGGGATGATCATGTCGGCGATCGACATCGTCCATCGCCACGGGGGCAAGCTCGACGAAGAAACCGTCCGGCACGAACTGGAAGGCAATATTTGCCGCTGCACCGGCTATCACAACATCGTCAAATCCGTGCTCGACGCCGCCGGTCGCATGAAGGTCGCGCAAGCCGCGGAATAGTCCCTGATCCCAAGGGTCAGGGTTTCAAGAATTCAAAAACCGGCCGCGATCGGCGTCTTTTGCGATTTTTGCGCAGGTCATGCGGCCCGACAGGGAGAAATGCGATGGGTGTTGAAGGTATTGGCGCCAGCGTGGTGCGCAAGGAAGACCGGCGTTTCATCACCGGCAAAGGTCGCTATGTCGACGACATCAAGCTCCAGAGCATGACCCATGCCCATTTCGTCCGCAGCCCGCACGCTCATGCCAAGGTAAAGAGCATCGACTCCTCGGCGGCGATGAAAATGCCCGGCGTGGTCGGCGTATTGACCGGACAGCAGATCGTCGATGACAAGGTCGGCAATTTGATCTGCGGCTGGGCGATTACCTCCAAGGACGGCACCCCGATGAAAATGGGGGCGTGGCCGGCGATGGCGCCGGAGACCGTGCGCTTCGTAGGCCAGGCCGTCGCGGTCGTGATCGCGGAGACCAAGAACCAGGCCAAGGATGCGGCGGAAGCCGTCGTCGTCGATTACGAAGAACTTCCTGCCGCCGCCGATATTCGCGCCGCGATCAAGCCGGGCGCTCCACAGCTGCATCCGGAGGCGCCGGGCAACGTCATCTACGACTGGACGATCGGCGACGAGGCCGCCGTCAAGGACGCCTTCAGCAAGGCGGCCAATGTGGTTTCGCTGGAACTCACCAATAACCGCCTGGTTCCCAACGCGATGGAGCCCCGCGCGGCGATCGCCGAATACAACGAGCCGGAAGAACATTTCACGCTTTATACGACGTCGCAGAACCCGCATGTCGCGCGTCTGGTATTGTCGGCTTTCTACAACATCGCGCAGGAGCACAAGTTGCGGGTGATCGCGCCGGATGTCGGCGGCGGTTTCGGCTCGAAGATCTACATTTATCCCGAAGAGATGGTGGCGCTGTGGGCCTCCAAGAAGCTGCGGCGCCCGGTGAAGTGGACCGGCGATCGCACCGAGGCCTTCCTCACCGATGCGCACGGTCGCGACCATATCTCGAAGGCTGAGATGGCGTTCGACAAGGACAACCGGATTCTCGGCCTGCGGGTAAAGACCCACGCCAATCTCGGCGCCTACATGTCGCTGTTCTCGTCGGCGGTGCCGACCTATCTCTATGCGACGCTGCTCTCCGGCCAATACAACATCCCCGCGATCCATGCCGAGGTGGTGACGGTCTATACCAACACCGTGCCGGTCGACGCCTATCGAGGCGCCGGCCGCCCGGAGGCAAGCTTTCTGGTCGAACGTCTGATGGAAACCGCGGCACGGCAATTGAAGGTCGATCCGGCGGAATTGCGACGCAAGAACTTCATCACCAGCTTCCCGCATCAGACCCCCGTGATCATGGCCTACGACATCGGCGACTTCGGCGCGTCGCTCGACGTCGCGTTGAAGGCAATCGATTACGCCGGCTTTCCTGCGCGCAAGGAGAAAGCCAAGAAGGAAGGCAAGCTGCGCGGCATCGGTTTCTCCTGCTACATCGAGGCCTGCGGCATCGCGCCGTCGAAGGCGGTCGGCAGCCTGGGCGCCGGCGTCGGTCTGTGGGAATCCGCTGAGGTCCGCGTCAATCCGGTCGGCACCATCGAAGTCCTGACGGGTTCGCACAGCCACGGCCAGGGCCACGAAACGACCTTCGCACAGCTGGTCGCGGAGCGTCTCGGCGTGCCGATCAGCCAGGTGCAGATCGTCCACGGCGACACCGACAAGGTGCAGTTCGGGATGGGCACATATGGCTCGCGCTCGCTCGCCGTCGGCGGCACAGCGATTATCAAGGCGATGGAGAAGGTCGAAGCCAAGGGCAAGAAAATCGCCGCGCATCTGCTTGAGGCGTCCGAGGGCGACATCGTCATCGAAAACGGCGAGTTCAAGGTCACGGGCACGGACAAATCGATCGCGCTGCCGATGGTCGCGCTCGCGGCCTATACCGCGCACAATCTGCCCGACGGCATGGAGCCCGGCCTGAAGGAAACCGCGTTCTACGATCCCACCAACTTCACCTTCCCGGCGGGCGCCTATATCTGCGAGCTCGAAGTCGATACCGGCACCGGCAAGACCTCTTTCGTCAATTTCGTCGCGGCCGACGATTTCGGCCGGCTGATCAATCCGATGATTGTCGAAGGTCAGGTCCATGGCGGTCTGGCGCAGGGAATCGGCCAGGCCCTGCTCGAAGGCGCGGTCTATGACAGCTCCGGCCAGCTCGTGACCGCGTCGTTCATGGACTACACCATGCCCCGCGCGGACGATCTGCCGTCGTTCAAATTGAACCACACCCCGACGCTGTGTCCGGGCAATCCATTGGGCGTCAAGGGTTGCGGCGAGGCCGGCGCGATCGGCGCATCGGCCGCCGTCATCAACGCCATCACGGACGCGATCGGCAACAACAAGCTTGAGATGCCGGCGACACCGGACCGGGTGTGGCACGCGATCCACGGCAACGCAGCATAAGAGGGAAGACGTATCATGTACGAGACAACTTACCATCGTCCCTCCTCCGTCGACGAGGCTGCCGCTCTTTTTGCAAAGGGCACGGAATCGAAATATCTGGCCGGGGGCCATACCCTGATTCCGGTGATGAAACAGCGGCTGGCCTCCCCGTCCGACGTAATCGACCTCGGCAAGATCAAGGATCTCGTCGGCG
This sequence comes from Bradyrhizobium sp., assembly GCA_049587575.1. Classification (GTDB taxonomy): domain Bacteria; phylum Pseudomonadota; class Alphaproteobacteria; order Rhizobiales; family Xanthobacteraceae; genus Bradyrhizobium. The sequence goes on along the minus strand of JBAVEE010000218.1, from coordinate 2,442 downwards.
TCGAGGTTTCCGGCGACGCGGTGACAATCAAGGCGGCGACAACCCATTACGACGTGGCTGGAAACGGACCTGTGCAAAAGGCGATTCCGGCGTTGGCCCACCTCGCCTCGCTGATCGGCGATCCGGCCGTGCGCTATCGCGGCACCATCGGCGGCTCGATCGCCAACAACGATCCTGCCGCGGACTATCCTGCGGCGGTGCTCGCGCTCGGCGCGACCGTCAAGACCAACAAGCGCAGCATTGCGGCCGATGATTTCTTCAAGGGCCTGTTCTCGACGGCGCTGGCGGACGGCGAGATCATTACCGCGGTTTCGTTCCCGATTCCGGCCAAGGCGGGGTATTCCAAGTTTCCCCATCCGGCCTCGCGCTTCGCTCTGACCGGCGTGTTTGTGGTCAGCACCAGGTCGGGCGACGTCCGCGTCGCCGCGACCGGCGCGTCGCAGAATGGCGTCATGCGGGTACCGGCGATCGAGGCGGCACTGAAGGCCAACTGGTCGGCGTCGGCGCTCGACAGCATCAAAATTCCCTCCAACGGCTTGATGAGCGATCTTCAGGGATCGTCGGACTATCGCGCCAACCTGATCAAGGTAATGGCACAACGCGCGGTTACCGCGGCGGGCTGACAGCGCCTAAACAAAAGATCCATGCAAGCGGCGCGCGAGCAGAGCGCGCCGCTTTGTTTTTGGTCGCATTCCCGCAAAAGGTTCTTGCTACATGCCGCCCAAGGCGAGACAATTTCGGTGAGGATACGCTCGGGGAATAGCAACGTGCTCGACAAATCAGGGCCACAATCATCGACCCGCGCCTCCGGGCCGCTGGCCGGTTTCCGTATCGTCGAATTTGCCGGCATCGGACCCGGGCCCTTTGCCTGCATGATGCTGGCGGATATGGGCGCGGAGGTGGCCACGCTGGATCGCGTCGGCGCCGGGAAGAGCCTTAAATCGGCGGCCGGGCGCGGACGCAAAATCGTCGAACTCGACCTGAAGGACAAGGCCGCGGTCCCGCAGGTGCTTGACCTTCTTGAGCGCGCCGATGCGCTGATCGAAGGCTTCCGGCCGGGGGTGATGGAGCGGCTCGGGCTCGGCCCCGAAATCGTGCAGGCGCGAAACCCGCGCCTCGTCTATGGCCGCATGACGGGTTGGGGCCAGGAGGGCCCGCTGGCGCAGGCGGCCGGCCACGACATCAACTACATCTCGGTCACCGGCGCGCTGGCCGCGATCGGGCCTGCGGAAAGGCCGGTTCCGCCGCTCAATCTGGTCGGCGATTTCGGCGGCGGCGCGCTTTATCTCGTGGTCGGCGTGCTCGCAGCACTGCTGGAAGCCAAGACATCCGGCAAGGGACAGGTGGTGGATGCGGCGATGTGCGATGGCGCGGCCTCGCTGATGTCGATGTTCTTCGACATGACGGCGACAGGCCGATGGAGCGAAGGTCGCGAGAGCAATTTCCTTGACGGCGGCGCGCACTTTTATGGCGTCTACGAATGCGCGTGCGGCAAATTCATTTCAATCGGCTCGATCGAGCCGCAGTTCTACGCGTTGTTGCGGCAGCTGGCCGGTCTCTCGGACGAAGGCTTCGACGCGCAGATGGACCGCACGGCGTGGCCCACGCTCAAGCGGAAACTGGCCGATGTGTTCAGGACCAGGACCCGCGAGGAATGGTGCACGATCATGGAAGGCACCGACGTCTGCTTCGCGCCGGTCCTGACCATGGCGGAAGCACCTCTGCATCCGCACATGGCGGCGCGAAAGAGTTTTGTCAATCGTCACGGGGTCACCCAGCCGGCACCGGCGCCCCGCTTTTCGCGCACGCCGTCGGCGATCCGGGAGACCGTAGCGGCGGATATTGCAAGCCTCATGAGTGAGTGGCAGGCGGAAAAATAGATTGATATTTTCGCTTTGGCCGGCCTCGTCCGAAATCGAGGCCTATTCGTCATTCGTATGGCCCGTTTGATTTGCGATCATCAGATCCTCCTCATGAGGACGCGACGACCATGGCGCTACAACTCCGGCCGAACTGCGAATATTGCGACAAGGACCTTCCGCCCGACGCCACGGAAGCGCGCGTCTGCAGCTATGAGTGCACATTTTGCGCGGAATGCGTCGAGACCAAACTCCATAATGTGTGCCCGAACTGCGGCGGCGGCTTTGCCATGCGGCCGATAAGGCCCGCGCGGGAATGGCGGCCGGGCGCCTGCGTCGTGAAGCAGCCGCCGTCGACCAACCGCGTGCATCTCAAATACAGCCTCGATGACGTTGCCGCTCACTCGGCACGGATCAGGGATATTCCGCCGGAAGAACGCTGAACTCTCCCTACCGTCATTGCGAGGAGCGTTAGCGACGAAGCAATCCGCGCTTTCTTCGCGGCTCGATGGATTGCTTCGCTTACGCTCGCAATGACGGGTTAGGGCGCCGGCGCAATCGTGCCTTCGACTTCGCCGAAGCC
>JBAVEE010000217.1:0-4822 GCA_049587575.1 Bradyrhizobium sp. | reverse complement strand
ATGCAAACCGAACGTGCAATCGTTACGCGCGGCGCGACCTGCTCTGCCCGATCGGAGCGGTGTCAGGCAACGCAGCGGTTTATCAGGCGGCGACCAGCCTCGGGTTTGCGTCCGACTCCGGATCCATAGGTCCGATCAAGATTGACGGTGACCGAAGGGCGCCTCCGTGTTCATCCTCGGCGCCGGACTTGCCGGCACGGCCAGCGGCGCTGGAGCCGGCGATATCGACGACATCCACATTCATGAAACGGACGAGCGGACTTTCGTGAAAATCGTTCTATGAAGGCGAGAGTATCTATCTCGGCTGGTCAAGCCGTTGTTCGGTCGCCGCTCTTAACAGGCGGCGACGCCTTTGAATCGCAGGCCAGATATAGGAAGATCTGCGCTTGAATCGGACGAGCCGCCGTCAACCCGCCAATTCCGAATACGGCGTGTCCGGCACCTGGGACTCGATGGCCCTTTCCTCCTCGATGAGTTTGGGCTTGCGCAGCCAGACATAAATCTGGGCGGTGATCAGCACGACGCAGATGAAGAGAAAGAATGCGCTGATCGGGCGGTCGATAAAGGTCATCAGGTCGCCGCGGGAGATCAACAGGCTGCGCCGGAAGTTCTCCTCGAAGCGCGGCCCGAGCACGAAGCCGAGCAGGATCGGCGCCGGGTGAAAATCGAGACGCAGCAGGATGTATCCGACAACGCCGATGAACACGGTCTCGCCGACCTGGAACATGTCGTTGCTCGCGGCATAGACCCCGATGCAGACGAAGAACATCGCGCTCGGATAGAGGTAGCGGTAGGGAATGCTCAAGAGCTTTACCCAAAGGCCGATCATCGGCACATTGAGAATGACCAGCAGGATATTGCCGATCCAGAAGCTCGCGATCAGTCCCCAGAAGATGTCCGCGTGCTGGCTGATCAGTTGCGGGCCGGGAACGATGCCGTGAATGATAAGCGCGCCCAGCAGCAACGCCATCACGGTGTCGCCGGGAATGCCGAGGCTCATGGTCGGGATGAAGTCGCCCTGCACGGAGGAATGTGTCGAGGCTTCGGGACATGCGACGCCCTCGATCGCACCGTGACCGAAACGCTCCGGCGTTTTCGATATCTTCTTCTCGGTGGCATAGGACACGAAGGAGGCGATGGTCGGACCGGTGCCCGGGATCAGCGCGCAGAGGCTGCCGATGAAAGTGCCGCGGATCATCGGCCAGAACGCCAGCTTGAGGTCTGCCTTCGACGGAAACATGTCGGAGATTCCGACCTTGGCGTACTTCATGTCGACCGATTCGGTATTGTTGATGCTGTTCATGAACTCGGCGATGCCGAACATTCCGAGCGCCAGCGCGATGATTTCGACGCCGTCGAACAGCTCGGTGATTCCGAAGGTAAAGCGCGGCTGTCCGGTCTCGATGTCGGAACCGACGATGCCGATCAGGAGGCCGAGAACGGTCATCGCGATGCCCTTGAGCGGCGAGCCCTTGGCCAGCGTCGATCCGGCGAGCAATCCAACCAGCATCAGCGAACATACTTCGGCGGGCCCGAATTCGAGCGCCATCTTGACGAGGAAAGGCGCCAGAAAGATCATTTCGGTGATGCCGAACGACGCGCCGATGAAGGCGGCGATGATGGTAATGCCGAGCGCCGTTCCGCCCTTGCCCTGCTTGGTGAGCGGAAACCCATCCAGACACGTCACGGCGTGAGGCGGATGACAGGGCAAGTTCAGCAGAATCGAGCAGATCGCGCCGCCATACTGGGCGCCATAGTAGACGCCGGAAAGCATCAGGATCGCAGGCACCGGCTGCATGCCGAAGGTCAGCGGGAGCAGAATCGAAATCGTCGCGACGGGGCCCATGCCCGGCAACACGCCGACCAGGTTGCCGACCAGCACGCCGAGGAAACAATACATCAGGTTGTGCGGCTCAAGCGCAACGCCAAAGCCGTACCAGAGATCGGTAATCGCGGTTGAGATCACAGGTTCACCCCGCGCAGCAGCTGAAACGGGATGTTCAGCAGATAATGGAACAGCAGCACGCCGAACACGGTGACACCGCCAGCCAGGACCAGCGACGATTTATAGGTGGCGGTCTTGTCCCCCAGCGCACAGACAAAGACACAGGCGAATATCGCCGGGATCATGCCGCCATAGTGCCCCACGATGATGAACAGCACGGGACCGGCGAGAATGCAGAACCAGCCGAACCATTGCGGATTGTCCGGCAGGAATTTCTTGTCGTCGGGCTCGGACGACCCCAGGGCGGTGCCGGCGATCAGGAGGCCAAGGAATGCCAGGACCACACCGAGCACGACCGGCATGAAACCGGGGCCCATTCTGGCAAGGCTGCCGAATTTATAGCCGGTGCCGGTCACCGCGGCTCCCACTCCGATCAGAAGCATCAGGCCGCCGGCATAATAATCGCGCTTCCAGGTGAATTTCTCCGACAACAGCGTCTCTCCGGAACGTTTCTTGGGTTGCGGACCCTACCCGCGGCGACGAGGCCTGTCGATACGGCCTCATTTCACTTTTGGCACGCGGGCGGACTGGCGTTTAGGAAAAATCCTATCCCAGTTTATCGAACGATAAAATCAGCAAAATGGGCGCAGCCGGCTATCTCCATGCCCCATTCAGGCCAGAGGACCGTGTGACGGGCGCCTGAAGCCGTCTCGAACGGGCAGGCAAGGTGAACAGGGCGGCCGGCGGCTTGGCCGGCGTTTGCGGCAACGCCAGGAGCGTCAATCGCAGCCAGTCATTACCGGGAATTACCGACGCTCTCGCCATCAACCTGAAGGGGCGGCGGGGAAGCGGGCTGACCAGCACGAAAACGAGAAGGCAAATGAGGCGAGGTCAATTCCGATATGAGATATCGACCCGATCGAGCTTCCGCAGCAGCGCCGGCCAGGCGAGTTCGCCATTGCGGTTGGGCAGCTCCGGCCGCGGCTTCATCTTGTCGAAGGTCTTTTCCAGCACGTCCTGCGGCGGAAGAGTCAGCTTGGTGTTGCAGGACAGCGCCATCACCTGCACCTCGCAGGCGCGCTCCATGCGAAACAGCAGGTTGAATGTCGCAGGAATGGTCCGCCCGACGACCAGCAGTCCGTGGTTGCGCAGGATCATCGCTTCGTGGTTGCCGAGGTCCCGCACCAGCCGCTTGCGTTCGCCGATGTCGTCGGCGATGCCTTCAAAGTCATGGTAGGCGATGTGGAGAAACCGCATCGACGTCTGCGCCAGCGGAAGCAGACCGCATTCCATAGCCGAGACCGCCATGCCGGCCGGCGTGTGCGTATGCGCCACGCAGTCGACGTCGGCTCTCGCCATGTGGATCGCGCTGTGAATGACAAAGCCCGCGGCGTTGACGCCATAGTCGGTGGCATTGAACAGCGTGTTGCCGTCGAGGTCGACCTTGATCAGGCTCGACGCGTCGATTTCCTCGTACAGCATCCCGTAGGGATTGATCAGGAAGTGGTCATGCGAACCGGGGACGCGGCACGAAATATGGTTGGCGATCATCTCGGTCATGCCGTACATCGCGGTCAGGCGGTAGCAGGCGGCGAGATCGACGCGGGTTTGCCATTCCTCCGCGCTGACCTGTTCGCGGACCGATTTGACGACCTTGATGGCGGGAGAGTTCACGGGGGTCATGGCGTTCCTCCGACAGAACGGTTCATTTAAAGCGGGTTCTACACAAAATACCTGCAGGATCGACTGCGCCGCAAGTCGGATCAGGCAATCCTGCGATGCAGAACAACAGCCGGTCGCTGCGGGCGACCGGCTGCGGTGTCAAGCGTGACCGTCACTGACCAGCGGGCGCCGCTGGCGCCGCCGGTCCGGATCGCGAGAACGACATACCGAAGATTCCGCTGCGCTGCACTTCCGGCTCGGGCGGTGGCGCGACTTCAGCCTGTGGAGGTGGCGGCGGCGCCGGAAGATTATCGCACTTCATCGAGTAGACCAGCTGGCCGTCTGCCGTGCGGCCAATTGGCGCACAATTGTCCACGCGCGCGGCCACACTCCTGGGCGCCAATTTCGTTTGCGCCCATGCGGGCGATGAGATCAAAAGAATTGCAAATACAAGCTTCTTCATCAGGGTCTCTCGCGAAACATACGCCGTTCAGCCCCTATTGAACCGGATCGGCCATGGGATGTCTATCGCCGTTAGCTGGCTTCGACATGGAAGAACGCCACCGAGCCAGCAGGTCCGGCTTTCTGATGCGGACAACCGGCGCGGGGTTCCAATCGGCCTTTGCTGGGAACCGCAAAAGACCCTAGAATTGGGCCGTCAGCTGGAATGCTCCTTGCTTTTGACAGGTGGTGAGAGGTGGCGACAGGTTCGATGGCGGGCTGCTGTCTATCTCTTCAAAGAATCCTTCTTGCAATCACAGGTACCATGTATGAGCCAACTCATCGTTCACGCCGGCGACTTCACGTTCCAGGCACGTTTCGAAGAACAACTGGCACCCAAGACCTGCGCGGCTTTCCGCCGGGCGATGCCGTTCGAGAGCAAGGCTATCCATGTACGCTGGAGCGGCGAAGGGGTCTGGATGCCGCTCGGCGATCTCGATTTCGGCGTCAGCTATGAGAACCACACCAGCTTTCCCGCGCCAGGTCAGATCATTCTTTATCCCGGCGGCATCAGCGAAACCGAGATTCTGCTGGCCTATGGCGGCGTGCACTTCGCCAGCAAGGTTGGTCAGCTCGCCGGCAATCATTTCATCACGTTGACCTCAGGTCTTGAAAATTTGCCGGCTCTCGGCAAGACCGTGCTTTGGAAGGGCGCGCAGAAAGTCCGCTTCGAGGCCGTGTAGATGGCTGAAGCCGGTTACCCCAGGGATCTCC
>JBAVEE010000216.1:0-9349 GCA_049587575.1 Bradyrhizobium sp. | reverse complement strand
ACCGATCCGCGCCCCGTCGAGACCGCGATCGGCCGCGCGCACGCGGTGATCGACCGCCTGGAAGGCCTGAAGATTCCGAGTGTCGCCGTGATCCACGGCTTCTGCCTCGGCGGCGGGCTTGAAGTCGCGCTCGCCTGCCAGTCGCGAATCGCGATCGACGGCGCGCGCTTTGGCTTTCCCGAAGTGATGCTTGGGCTGCATCCCGGTCTCGGCGGCACCGCGCGCTTCACGCGTCTCGTCAATCCGATGCAGGCGATGACGCTGATGCTGACCGGCAAGACCATCGACGCGCGCCGGGCAAAATCGCTCGGGCTGGTCGATGCGGTGACGCAGGAGCGGCATGTCCGCAATGCCGTCAGGGACGCGGTGTTCGGCCACCTGAAACGCGCCCGCCCCGGACTTCTCAACACCATTCTGAATTCAGGCCCGGCAAGAGGTTTTCTCGCCTCGCGGATGCGCGCCGAGGCAGCAAAGGCGGCGTCGCCCGACCATTACCCCGCGCCTTTCGGGCTGATCGATCTCTGGGAAAAGCACGGCGGCGACAAGGCCGCGATGCTGGCCGCCGAGAAGAGTTCGTTCGCCCATCTGATGGTGACGCCGACCGCGCAAAACCTGATCCGGGTGTTCTTCCTGCGCGAGCAGATGAAGAAGCTCGCCGGCAGCGGCAGCAAGATCGGCCATGTTCACGTCATCGGCGCCGGCGCGATGGGCGGCGACATCGCGGCCTGGTGCGCCAGTCAGGGGCTGCGGGTGACGCTCGCCGACATGAAGCCGGAGCCGATTGCGGGTGCCGTGAAGCGAGCCGCCGATCTGTTCGGCAAGATCATGCGCAAGCGCACCGATATCCGCGATGCGCTGGACCGGCTGATGCCCGATCTCGACGGCGAGGGCGTCCGCAGCGCCGATTTGATCATCGAAGCGGTGCCGGAGAAACTGGAACTGAAGCAGAAGGTCTATGCCGGCCTCGAGCCGAAGATGAAGCCGGGGGCGATCCTCGCCACCAACACATCGAGCATTCCGCTGCAGGATTTGCGCGCGACCCTGCAAAAGCCGGAGCGGCTGGTCGGACTGCATTTCTTCAATCCGGTCTCGCGCCTGCAACTGGTCGAGGTCGTCAGCCATGACGGCAGCGACCCGCAATTGCTGAAGGAGGCGCTGGCCTTTGTCGGCGCCATCGACCGCCTGCCGTTGCCGGTCAAGAGTTCGCCGGGCTTTGTCGTCAACCGCGCGCTGACGCCCTACATGCTGGAAGCGATGATGATGCTCGACGAGAACATCGACAAGGTCACCATCGATGCGGCGGCGGAAAAATTCGGTATGCCGATGGGCCCGATCGAGCTCGCCGATCAGGTCGGCCTCGATATCTGTCTTGCCGTCGGCGACATGCTGCGTTCGAAATTCGGCGATTCTCTCCCGCCAACGCCGGCATGGCTGCGTGAGAAAGTCGCCAGGGGCGAACTGGGCCGCAAGACCGGCAAGGGGTTCTATGTCTGGAAGGACGGCAAGGCCGACAAGGCGTCCGGTTCGCCTTCGGCTGCACAGCCGACGGCGGAACTGATCGACCGGCTGATGCTGCCGATGTCGAATGTCTGCGTCGCCTGCCTGCGCGAGGGCATCGTCGACAATGCCGACACGGTCGATGGCGCGATGATCTTCGGCACCGGCTACGCGCCGTTTCGAGGCGGTCCGTTGAATTACGCGCGAACCCGGGGTGCGGAGGATGTCGCCTCGACACTGCGCGCGCTCGCCGCAAAGTTCGGCGACCGGTTCACGCCGGATGCCGGCTGGGATAGCTTCAAATAACGCCACATCGATTCGATCGGGGCCTTCAGACATGACCGACACGCAAGCCGTTCACGCCCCGCCGATTGCGGGAACCGAACCTTGCGGAGATCTCTGCACCCGCACGCTGGCGATGCCGGCCGACACCAACCAGAACGGCGACATCTTCGGCGGCTGGCTGCTGAGCCAGATGGACATCGGCGGCGGGGTCTTCGCCTCCAAGATCGCAAAATCCCGCACCGTCACGGTGGCGATCGAGGCGATGAATTTTCGTAAACCGGTCTATGTCGGCGATCTCGTTTCGGTCCACGCCAACCTCGTCAAGATCGGCAGGACGTCGGTCACCGTCCACATCGAGGCCTGGGTCTTGCGCCGCAAGGAGATGCAGTCGATCCTGGTGACCGACGGCAATTTTACCTATGTCTCGATCGACGAGCAGGGACACCCGCAAGCGATCAAGCACGACGAGCCGCCGATTTCGGCGTGAGAGGTTTCCGTCGTCCGGGATGACGGGTTACTGGAAGACGGCGCGCAAGACCTGACATTCGCGCCCCGGCTTCAATAACCCCCTCCACCCCCGGCTTTCCGGTCAGGATCTTGGTCCATCGGCGGAAACGGGTTGGCCGAGGGTGACCTGGCATTGGCGATCCCAGGGCTCCGGTGAGTTTTCTTCTTGTGCTTATTTATGTGCTTGCTGCTGTCCGCCGCGGCCCAGACCGGTGTGACCATGGGAACTGCCACCAGCGCCGTCGCGTACATGGCCAGTGTCAGAAGCCTTATCGCAAATCTGCTCATGCGCCTCTCCCGATGCGGTTGGGGCAATCCTGTGCCGATGCCCGTCTGATGTCACACCGCGCCGGAACGAACATTCCCGTGCAGTCGCACATTTGTGATGATTTGCTCTCGCGCGGGGGTGGGGGAGCCGGCTGCCGGCAGCGCGGAACCTTTTCCCGCCGGCATCGTTGTACGCGCGCTCTCGGAAGGGAGAAGGCGCGGGATGGGAAATGTCAGACACTTACATCATCGAAGTCGGCTCGCAGGCTGCGGGAATCATCGTGCGCGATACGGGCGGCTACCGGTTTTTCGCCGCCTCGCACCGCTTCAACCGGATAGAAGGTGAGCTGTTTCGCAACGCCCGCGAGGCCGAACGTGCCGCGATGCGGCTTGCCAATGGCGGATTGGCGCTGGTGACATAGGGCCAGCCACCCGCACCCCGAAAGCGGACAAGAAACCCGGGCGATGCCGGATCTCTGGCCTTAACCGTAAACCGGCTTTCGGCCGAACGGTGCCTTGATGGCAAATCTGTCGCGTTGACCGGATCGCGGAACCACCGCACCATGGGGCACCTTCGCCCCCTCGAGGTGCCCTGTGACCGTTCTTTCTCACCGTCAAACCGAGATCCTCAACATCGCCCGCGCCCATGGCCGGGTGATGGTGGAGGAACTTGCCCGGCGGTTCGAGGTTTCGGCGCAGACCATCCGCAAGGATCTCAACGATCTCTGCGATCACCGCTCGCTGACGCGGATACATGGCGGGGCCATCATTGCCTCCGGGGTCGAGAACCTGGCCTACGAGGCGCGCCGCTTCGTCGCCGCCGAGGAAAAAAAGGCGATCGGGGCTGCGGCGGCGGCATTGATCCCGAACGGCTGCTCGCTGTTCATCAACATCGGCACCACCACCGAGGAGGTCGCCAGCGCGCTCACCTCGCATGAGGATTTGCTGGTCATCACCAACAACCTCAATGTCGCGATGCTGCTGTACCGGCACCCGCGCATCGAGGTGATCGTGGCGGGCGGGGCAGTGCGCCGCGCCGACGGCGCCGTGATCGGCTCGACCGCGACCAGCCTGATCGGCCAGTTCAAGGTCGACTACGCCATCATCGGCGCTTCCGCGATCGACGAAGCCGGCGCGCTGCTGGATTTCGATTATCGCGAGGTGCAGGCCGCCCAAGCCATCATCGCCAACGCCCGCAGCGTGATGCTGGTGGCCGACAGCACGAAATTGCGGCGCAGCGCCCCGGTCCGCATCGCCGATATCAACCAGATCAACACGTTCGTCACCGACATCGCGCTGCCCGCGGCGCTCGCCAGCGTCTGCCAGACCCGCGGCATCCAGGTAATCGAGGCGATGCCGAAATCCCCAGCCGATATTGACGAACCGGCCGTGGAGCCCGCTTCGGCCACCGCGGGCCCGGGATAGCCTCTCTTTCGCTATTGCTTTCACATTTGGTTGTGATTTACTCCAAAACGAAAGTAAAATCGCCAAAGTGAACAGGCGACGGCCGGGGAAGCGTCTTTGGATCGGATTTTCGACCTCGCAATCATTGGGGGCGGCGTCAACGGTTGCGGCATCGCGCGTGATGCCGCCGGGCGCGGGAATTCGGTTTTCCTGTGTGAAATGAACGATTTGGCGAGCGGGACTTCGTCCTGGTCGACGAAGCTCGTGCATGGCGGGCTGCGCTATCTCGAATATTACGAGTTCCGCCTGGTGCGCGAGGCGCTGATCGAGCGCGAGATCCTCTGGCAGATCGCCCCGCACATCATCCGCCCGCTTCGCTTCGTGTTGCCGCATCATGACGGGCTGCGTCCGGCGTGGCTGCTGCGGCTCGGACTTTTCATTTACGACCATATCGGCGGCCGGCATCTGCTGCCGCCGACGCGCTCGGTCGATCTGAGCCGTGACGAAGTCGGCAAGCCGCTGGTGCCGCATCGCTACAGCAAAGGCTTTGAATATTCCGACTGTTTCGTCGACGACGCGCGGCTTGTGGTTCTCACCGCGCGCGATGCCGCCGATCGCGGCGCCGAAATCCGCACCCGCAGCCGCGCGGTCGAGATCCGGCAGACCGATGGCATCTGGCAGGTCACGGTCGAGAACAGTTTTGGCGGCGAGCGCTCGACCATCCGCGCTCGCGTGCTCGTCAACGCCGGCGGACCGTGGGTCGAAGAGGTGCTGGCGGCGGGCTCAGGCGTCAACGCGCGCGCCAAGGTGCGGCTGGTGCAGGGTTCCCACATCGTCGTGGCCAAACTGTATCAGCACGACCGCGCCTACATGTTCCAGAACAGCGACGGCCGGATCGTCTTCGTGATTCCCTATCAGGACGATTTCACGCTGATCGGCACCACCGATCGCGATTACGACGGCGACCCGGCCAAGGTGAAAGCCTCGGCCGAGGAGATCCAGTATCTCTGCGATTCCGTCAGCGAATACCTTGCAAAGCCGGTCAAGCCCGAGGATGTCGTCTGGACCTACGCCGGCGTTCGTCCGCTCTATGACGATGGCGCCAGCGAAGCCAAGGCCGCGACCCGCGAATATGTCTTTGAACTCGACACGCCCGGCGGCGCGCCGCTGCTGTCGATCTACGGCGGCAAGATCACCACCCATCGCCGCCTGGCCGAGGAGGCGCTCGAAAAGCTCGCGCCCTATCTGAATGGCACCAAAGCGCGCGAAGGATGGACCGGCAAGGCGCCGCTGCCCGGCGGCGACATGGATGTTTCGGCGGTCGCGGCACTTTCGGCGGAACTCGTGCGCAACTATCCTTTCCTGACGGCGGCGCATGCCGACCGCCTGGCGCATGCCTACGGCACGCGCGCCAGCAAGGTCCTGGGCAACGCGAAATCCGAAGGCGATCTCGGCCAGTCGTTCGGCGCCAGCCTGACGGAGGCCGAAGTCAGATACCTGATGCAAACGGAGTGGGCTTGCACCGCCGAAGACATCGTATGGCGTCGATCCAAGCTCGGATTGCGACTGACGCCCTTGGAAATTGCGGCCATTGACGACTGGATATCATCCCATCTTGTCTCTGCCGAAAGTCCCTTGCGTGAAGCGGGAGGGCGGACATGAGCGTTGAACTCGAACACGTCTCGCGATCGGTCGACGGCATCGCGGCCATTCGCGATGTTTCGCTGACGCTCGAGCGCGGCACCTTGAGCGTGTTGCTCGGCCCGACGCTGTCGGGCAAGACATCGATCATGCGGCTTCTGGCCGGCCTCGACAAACCGACATCGGGCCGTGTGCTGGTCGACGGCAAGGATGTCACCGGCGCCGATGTGCGGCGGCGTTCGGTGGCGATGGTCTATCAGCAATTCATCAATTACCCCTCGTTGACCGTCTACGAAAACATCGCTTCGCCGTTGCGGGTGCAGCGCAAGCCGCGCGCCGAGATCGAAAAGCGCGTTCAGGAGGCGGCGAGGTTGCTGAAGCTCGAGCCCTATTTGAGCCGCACGCCGCTGCAATTGTCCGGCGGCCAGCAGCAGCGCACCGCGATCGCGCGCGCGCTGGTGAAGGGCGCCGATCTGGTGCTGCTCGACGAGCCGCTAGCCAATCTCGACTACAAGCTGCGCGAGGAATTGCGCACGGAATTGCCGCGCATTTTCGAGGCTTCCGGCGCGATCTTCGTCTACGCCACCACCGAGCCTTCCGAGGCGCTGTTGCTGGGCGGCCGCACCATCTGCATGTGGGAAGGCGAGGTGTTGCAGGCCGGCCCGACGCCGAAAGTCTACCGCCATCCCGACAGCCTGCGCGTCGCCCAGGTATTTTCCGATCCGCCGCTCAATATCGTCGGCATCGAGAAGAAAAATGGCTCGGTGCAATATGCCGGCGGCGTGCAGGCGCCGGCGGCCGGACTCTACGCAAAGCTCGACGATGGCGCCTACCGGGTCGGCTTCCGCGCCCACCAGTTGGAGGTGGCCAATGGAATCGCCGGCCGCCACGCCTTCCACGCCACGGTGACGGTGACCGAAATCACCGGGTCGGAAAGTTTCGTGCATCTCAACCGCGACGCCTCCAACTGGGTCGCGGTGCTGCAGGGTGTGCACGAATATCCGCCCGGACACCTGCTGGACGCCGTGCTCGATCCGGACAATGTGTTTGTGTTCGACGCGGCCGGCCGTCTGGTCGCCGCGCCGGGCGCGATCTGAGGGACATGCAGCATGGCCCGCATTGATCTGGTCGATCTGGCGCATTCCTACAGCGGCAACGATGCCGCCCCGCAATCCTTCGCGCTGAAGCCGGTGACGATGACCTGGCGGCAGGGCGGGGCCTATGCGCTGCTCGGGCCGTCGGGCTGCGGCAAGACCACGTTGCTCAACCTGATCTCGGGCATCGTCACGCCGTCGCGCGGCAAGATCCTGTTCGACGGCGTCGACATCACGCCGCTGTCGACGCAAAAGCGCAATATCGCGCAGGTGTTCCAGTTTCCGGTGATCTACGACACCATGACGGTCGGGCAGAATCTGGCATTCCCGCTGAAGAACCGCGGCGTACCGAAGGCGGAGATCGACGCGCGGGTCGCCGAGATCGCCCACCTGCTCGACCTCACGCCGTATCTTTTCCGCAAGGCGCAGCGGCTGACGGCGGACGCCAAGCAGAAGATCTCGCTCGGCCGCGGTCTGGTCCGCTCCGATGTCGCGGCCATCCTGTTCGATGAGCCGCTGACGGTGATCGATCCAGAACTGAAATGGCAGTTGCGGTCGAAGTTGAAAGCGCTGCATCGCGCGCTCGATCTGACGATGATCTATGTCACCCATGACCAGACCGAGGCGCTCACCTTCGCCGATACCGTGGTGGTGATGCATGACGGCCGCGTGGTGCAGAGCGGAACGCCGGCGGAACTATTTGACAAGCCGGCGCACACCTTCGTCGGGTATTTCATTGGCTCGCCCGGCATGAACATCGTGCCCGCGGAGGTCAGGGGCCGCGAGGCGCGAATCGACGGCCACACCATTGCGCTGAACCGCAGCTACGACAGCCTGCCGCCGGGGGCGAAAATCGAGATCGGCGTGCGGCCGGAATTCGTCGACGTCGCGCCGCCGGCGCCGGGCCTGCTCGCGGCCGACATCGAGCGCATCGACGATCTCGGCCGCGTCCGTTTCGCCCGGGTCCGGATCGGCGACGCCAGGTTTTCCGCGAAAGTGCCGCCGGGGTTTTCCGTGCCCGGCAACTCCGCAGGCCTGGTGTTCGACCCGTCGCATGTTCACGTCTACGCCGACAGCCTGCTGGTCGAGGGGACGGCCTGATGGACAAGACCGTCAATCAGAAGGCCTGGTTCCTGGTGCTGCCGGTGTTTCTGGTGGTGGCGTTCTCCGCCGTTCTGCCGTTGATGACGGTGGTCAACTACTCGATGCAGGACACCTTCGGCAACAACCAGTTTTTCTGGAACGGCGTCGGCTGGTTCAAGGAGCTGCTCGATCCGTCGACCGATCTCGGCGGGCGGTTTTTCGCTTCGCTCTGGCGCAACCTGTTTTTTTCCGCCGTGATTCTCGCGATCGAGGTTCCGTTAGGCATTGTGGTCGCGTTGTCGATGCCGCGGCAGGGCTGGAGCGTGGCGGCGTGCCTCGTGATCCTGGCGCTGCCGCTGCTGATTCCATGGAATGTGGTCGGAACGATCTGGCAAGTCTTCGGCCGGCCCGACATCGGCCTGCTCGGCTATGCCCTGAACAACATCGGCATCAACTACAACTACGTCTCCAACGAGTTTGACGCCTGGGCCACCGTGATCGCGATGGACGTCTGGCACTGGACTAGCCTGGTCGCGCTGTTGTGCTACGCCGGGCTGAAGTCGATTCCGGAGGCTTATTATCAGGCCGCCCAAATCGATGGCGCGTCGCGCTGGGCGGTGTTCACCGCCATTCAGTTGCCGAAGATGAATCGCGTGCTGCTGATCGCCGTGCTGCTGCGCTTCATGGACAGCTTCATGATCTACACCGAGCCGTTCGTGGTTACGGGTGGCGGGCCGGGCAACTCCACCACGTTCATTTCCATCGAATTGGTAAAAATCGCGCTCGGGCAGTTCGATCTCGGCAAAGCCGCTGCGCTGTCGCTGGTCTACAACCTGATCATCATCATCGTGTGCTGGATTTTCTACACCGTCATGACCAATGCCGGTGCCGAGCGTCAGGCCAGCAAGGGAGTCGCCTGATGCATTCGATTCCCGGTCGCCGCCTCATTCTCTCGCTGTTCCTGATTTTCCTGCTGCTGCCGATCTACTGGCTGGTCAATATGAGTTTCAAGACCAACGGCGAGATCGTCTCGACCATGACGCTATGGCCGCATCAGCCGACGATCGCCCATTACATGCGCATCTTCACCGACGAGAGCTGGTATTCCGGCTACATCAACTCGCTGAAATATGTCGTCATCAATACCGTGATCTCGATTTCGGTGGCGCTGCCGGCGGCCTATGCGTTTTCGCGTTACCGGTTTCTCGGCGACAAGCATTTGTTCTTCTGGTTGTTGTCGAACCGGATGGCGCCGGCGGCGGTGTATGCGCTGCCGTTTTTCAATCTCTATTCGGCAATCGATCTGTTCGATACGCCGTGGGCGGTGGCGCTGGCGCATTGCATCTTCAACGTGCCGCTCGCGGTATGGATCCTGGAAGGATTCGTGTCCGGCGTGCCGCGCGAGATCGACGAGACCGCGTTTTTGGACGGCTATTCGTTCCCCCGCTTCTTCATCAAGATTCTGGTGCCGCTGATCGCCAGCGGGATCGGCGTCGCGGCGTTCTTCTGCTTCATGTTTTCATGGGTCGAATTGCTGCTGGCGCGCACGCTGACCTCGGTCAACGCCAAGC
>JBAVEE010000215.1:0-2272 GCA_049587575.1 Bradyrhizobium sp. | reverse complement strand
CGCCAGTCCCGCGCCCGCTCGCCGAGCAGCCCTTTCATCTGGCACAGTGCCTGCCGGCGCTGCCGATCGGTATCGGCATGAATCAGATCGTCAAGCGCCTCGGCCTCGGTGAGATCGAGCTTGCCGTTTTCGAAGCCGCGGCGGGTAAACTCGCCCGGCTCGGCGGCGCGGACATTTTCAAAGCCCGATAACGCGGCGAACAATGCCGCCAGCACCGCGCGTCCGCCGTGGACATGAAATTCAGCGACATCCTCACCGGTCGCACTCGCCGGTCCCGGAAACCACAACACCACCGCATCGTCGATCGGCTCCCGACCGGGATCGCGCAACAGCAGCCGCGACGCCATCCGCGGTTCCGGCACCTTGCCGGCCAGGCAGGCAAGCGCCGCCCCGGCCTGCGGTCCCGAAACCCGCACAACGGAGATCGCGCTCGGCGGCCGGCCCGACGACAGCGCGAAGATGGTCTGTTCCCGCGGATGCATCGCTTATTTGTGCCCGAGCCATTGAAAACGCAACGAAATTTCTGCGTGGCCTCTATTCCAGCCAGCCCCGGCGAGCTGCGAAGTGGAGCGGCCCGTGCCGCTTCATACCGAACAGCATTCTTGCGCAGGAACCGGTCGATTTGGCCGAATCATCACGGTTCCCGGAATCAAACCAAAAGCCATTTCAGATACTTATGAGAGAACCGGCGGGAATGATGGGATCTGAAACAGCAAAAAGGGCGCCGCTGCGGATACAGCGGCGCCCCAAACTCAAGATCGGCCAAGCGTCTTAGGTATTCATCGATTCGAAGAATTCCGCGTTGTTCTTGGTGTTGCGGAGCTTGTCGAGCAGGAAGTCGATCGCGTCCATCGTTCCCATCGGATTGAGGATTCGCCGCAGCACGTACATTTTCTTGAGCAGCTGCGGATCGGTGATCAGTTCCTCCTTCCGAGTGCCGGAGCGAGAAATGTCGATCGCCGGGAAGGTGCGCTTGTCCGAGACCTTGCGATCAAGAATCAATTCCGAATTGCCGGTGCCTTTGAATTCCTCGAAAATCACTTCGTCCATGCGGCTGCCGGTATCGACCAGCGCGGTGGCGATGATCGTGAGCGATCCGCCTTCCTCGATGTTGCGCGCGGCACCGAAAAACCGCTTCGGCCGCTGCAGCGCATTGGCATCGACGCCGCCGGTCAGCACCTTGCCGGATGACGGCACCACGGTGTTGTAGGCACGTCCCAGCCGCGTGATCGAGTCCAGCAGGATCACCACGTCGCGACCGTGTTCGACCAGCCGCTTGGCCTTCTCGATCACCATTTCGGCGACCTGGACGTGACGCACAGCGGGCTCGTCGAAGGTCGATGAAACGACTTCGCCCTTTACCGAGCGCTGCATGTCCGTGACTTCCTCGGGCCGCTCATCGATCAACAGCACGATCAGATAGCATTCGGGGTGATTGGCCGTGATCGAATGCGCGATATTCTGCATCAGCACCGTCTTGCCGGTGCGCGGAGGGGCCACGATCAACGCGCGCTGGCCCTTGCCGATCGGAGCGACGATGTCGATAACCCTTGCAGAAAGGTCCTTTCTGGTGGGGTCCTCGAGCTCAAGCCGGAAGCGCTGATCCGGGAACAGCGGCGTCAGATTGTCAAAATTGACCTTGTGCTTGGACTTTTCCGGGTCTTCGAAATTCAGCGTGTTGACCTTCAACAGCGCAAAATAGCGCTCGCCCTCTTTTGGGCTGCGGATATGGCCTTCGATGGTGTCACCGGTGCGAAGTCCGAAGCGGCGGATCTGCGAGGGCGAAACATAAATATCATCCGGTCCGGGCAGATAATTGGCATCGGGCGAACGCAGGAATCCAAAACCGTCGGAGAGAACCTCGACGACGCCCTCACCGATAATGTCGGTCTCCTGGATCGCGAGTTGTTTGAGAATGGCGAACATCAGCTCCTGCTTGCGCATCGTGCTGGCGTTTTCGACCCCTTTCTCTTCCGCGAACGAGACGAGCTCGGCCGGAGTCTGAGCCTTGAGGTCTTGAAGCTTCATTTCCCGCATTGGGAGGGTCCTGTGGAGTAGCTGGGGGAGGGGTGCAAGGTGGCTTTAGAGAATGCGGACGAGAGGTTCAGGAAGAGGTCCGCAGGTCTGAGCGAGGAAAGCGCCGGAGAGGCTTCAAACCTGATGCAGCGGCCGGTTCAACGAGGAGACCGGAACACAGCCACATCCGCCTGCGTAGGGTGGGATGGCAGCAATATAGAAAATCGGCCGGCTCTCCGCAAGGTGGTCAAAAACA
>JBAVEE010000214.1:0-3420 GCA_049587575.1 Bradyrhizobium sp. | reverse complement strand
GCGTTTCCGCGGCCGGAGATCGAGGCGCTCGGTTACAACGTCGTGACCCACGGCCAGAAGACCGTCAATGGCGTCGCGTTGCTGTCCAAGCTGCCGTTCGACGAGACCAAGTCGGGCCTTGCCGGTGACGACGACGACGCCCACGCCCGATTTCTGGAAGGGGTCGTTCCGTTAAAGCACGGCATACTCCGGATTGCCTGCCTCTATCTGCCCAACGGAAATCCGCCGGAGACTGAGAAATATCCCTACAAACTCAAATGGATGTCGCGACTTCTTGAATATTCAAGACAGCGACTTAAAGCAGAAGAACCGCTTGTGCTTGCGGGCGACTTTAACGTCATCCCGAAGCCGGAGGACGTCCACAATCCGGCGGCATGGGTCAACGACGCCCTGTTCCGTCCGGCCACCCGCGAGAGCTTTCAATCGCTGCTCGGCCTCGGCCTGACGGACGCGTTGCGCGCCGTCACCGACGCCCCCGGCCAATACACTTTCTGGGACTATCAGGCCGGCGCCTGGCAGAAAAACCAGGGCTTGCGCATCGATCATCTGCTGCTGTCGCCACAGGCCACTGACCGGCTCGTCGATGCGGGAATCGACAGCTATGTGCGCGCCTGGGAGAAGCCGTCGGATCACGTGCCGGTCTGGATCGATCTCGACCTCAATGCGGCCTGAGACCCTCCCACTTTCGCACTTACGCGAGGGAGCCAAGTCCCTAGCTGGAAATTAGTCCTTGCGGCCCTGCACCCAGTGCTCGAGCATCTGCAGTGCCATCGCACGGTCGTCCTCGGACGCTTTCGCGATCGCCTTGCTGTAGCTTTCCTTGATCCAGGTCTCATCCGGCCCGGCGCTGTCCCGTGCCAATGTCAGCCACATCAGTCCGCGGGCGGCCTGACGCGGCAGCTGGTCGCCATTGAACAGCATCTGACCCAGCATGGCCTGCGCCTGGTGCTGGCCCTTCTGGGCGGCAAGGCCGAGCCAGCGCGCGCCATAGCGGAAGTCATCGCGCGAGGAACCGGCGCTCTTCAGATAGAGCCGGGCCAGATCATATTGCGCGTCCGCGTTGCCGAAATAAGAGGCCGCGTAGGAAAACATCTCCCGAGCCCGCTCCGGGTCGGACTTGATTTTCGAATTCGGAATGCCGCTGAGATAGTACCGTCCGAGCGCCACGAAGGCGTTGGCGACGATCGCCGCCTGCGGTGCCGAAGGACTGTCTTCCGCATGGGCATTGGCAATGCGGTTGAAATACTCGAACGCGCGCAGGTCGTCCTGCGCGACGCCATCGCCATCGGCGTACATCCGGCCCAGTTTCCACTGGGCGATGGGATGACCGCCTTCGGCGGCATATTGCAACGAGGTCAGCGATGTGTCGGGCGCGGATTGGGGAACCGCCTTCTTCAAGGCGGCGGCGGCTCCGCCCGGCTGGGCTGAAACCACCGGAATCGCCGAATCCCGGTTGACCGGCGCCCCGTCGAACGCGAATCCCTCCGTGGCCAACGCCGTGGCCCCTAAAATCAACGCAAAAATGATACGCTTAGATATCCGCATAACAGAATTTCTCATGCGCGCCGCCCGGATGGGTTACCGCGCCATCCACCGCCGGCCCAACCTGCTGGGCGTATTTCCACAATGCACCTGACGTATGATTAGTCTCGCGCGGCTGCCATTTGGTCTTGCGCTCGAGCAACTCCGCCTCGGTCAACTTTACGTTAATTGTCCCGATATCGGCGTCGATTTCGATGATGTCGCCGTCCTGCAGCAGCGCGATCGGCCCGCCGACCGCCGCTTCCGGTCCGACATGGCCGATGCAGAAGCCCCGGGTGGCGCCGGAGAACCGGCCGTCGGTGATGAGGGCGATCTTGCCGCCCATGCCCTGCCCGGTCAGCGCCGCCGTGGTCGACAGCATTTCGCGCATGCCGGGACCGCCACGCGGCCCCTCATAGCGGATGACGATGACATCACCCTCTTTATAGGTCTTTTTCTGCACCGCTTCGAAGGCATCCTCTTCGCAATCGAAGCAACGGGCGGGACCGGTAAATTTCAAACTCGACATGCCCGCAACCTTCACGATCGCGCCCTCGGGCGCGAGATTTCCCTTCAGGCCGACGACGCCGCCGGTGACGGTGATCGGCTTGTCTGCGGACCGCACCACATCCTGGTGCGGATTCCATTTCACGCTCTGAAGGTTTTCGGCGATCGTTCGGCCCGTGACTGTCAGGCAGTCACCGTGCAGGTGGCCATTATCGAGCAGCGTCTTCATCAGAAGCGGTATGCCACCAACCTCAAACATATCTTTGGCGACATAACGACCGCCTGGTTTCAAATCCGCGACATACGGTGTCTTTTTGAAGATTTCCGCCACGTCAAAAAGGTCGAACTTGATCCCGCATTCGTGGGCGATCGCCGGCAGGTGCAATGCAGCATTGGTCGACCCGCCGGAAGCAGCCACGACAGCGGCCGCATTCTCCAGCGCGCGGCGTGTCACGATGTCCCGCGGCCGGATGTTTCGGGCGATCAACTCCATGACCTTCTCGCCCGCGGTCATGCAAAACGCATCGCGAATTTCATAGGGCGCAGGCGCGCCGGCCGAATAGGGCAACGCCAGCCCGATGGCCTCAGATACCGTCGCCATGGTGTTGGCGGTGAATTGTGCGCCGCACGCGCCGGCTGACGGGCACGCCACCCGCTCGATTTCATCGAGATCGGCGTCCGACATCGCGCCGACCGAATGCTTGCCGACGGCCTCGAACATGTCCTGCACCGTGACCTGCTGGCCGCGGAAATTGCCTGGCAGGATCGAGCCGCCATAGATGAAGATCGAGGGCACATTCAGCCGGACCATCGCCATCATCATTCCGGGCAGCGACTTGTCGCAACCGGCCAGCCCCACCAGCGCGTCATAGGCGTGGCCGCGGATGGTCAATTCGACGGAATCGGCGATGCATTCACGCGACGGCAGCGACGATCGCATGCCGTCGTGGCCCATGGCGATGCCGTCGGTCACGGTGATGGTGCAGAACTCGCGCGGCGTGCCACCGGCGGAGGCGACTCCCTTCTTGACCGCCTGGGCCTGGCGCATCAGCGAAATATTGCAGGGCGCGGCCTCGTTCCAGCAGGAAGCCACGCCGACGAAGGGCTGGTGGATCTGCTGGGTGGTCAAGCCCATAGCATAGAGATACGAGCGATGGGGCGCCCGCTCCGGGCCCTCCGTCACGTGACGGCTCGGCAGCCTGTTCTTGATGCTGGTCTTGGCGTCCATCGCGAACCTGTTTCCCCAGCCATCTCTTTTCGAGCCGGGGAGATCCTCGGATTTCCCATCGTCTTCGCGAGCGCCGTGGCCTTCAGCCTACGAAGAAATCATTTCATGGAGGGGTGTGGCTAAAAAGCGGCGCAGACAAGAGCGGCCTGCGATGAGGGTTAAAT
>JBAVEE010000213.1:0-2122 GCA_049587575.1 Bradyrhizobium sp. | reverse complement strand
GGCCGGCGGTCGAACCAGCCCCCGCGCCGGCGCCGTCCCCGCCGCCAACCGAAGCCGTTGCCGCGGCGGCGCCGCCCTTGTTCCGCGCGCGCACCGATCTGCCCAACGCGGCCGACAAGCCCACCCTCCCCGCGGTGATTCCGATTGTCCGGGCGCCGGACGATCCCGGGATCGACGACGAACCCGAGAGCGCCGAATTCGCCGAATCGACAGCCCCGGTACCGGGCCAGGCCGGTGGCTGGCGCGGCTTTTTGTCCCGATTGGGCGGCTAAACAGCGCGCTATCGAGCGCAAGCCCGCCCCGGACTTGATCCGGGGTAGATACCGGTTCTGGTCAGGAAAACACGCCGAAAAAACGTCTCTGCCGCCACGCGCGGACCAGCGTTTTTCTTGCAAAACAGGGCATTGCCCGATATCAGGTGGCACGCGTTTTCAGGCCGTCGCGCCCAACGCGTGCGTATGGTTCGCCGCAATAGCTCAGTTGGTAGAGCACGTCATTCGTAATGACGGGGTCACAGGTTCGAGTCCTGTTTGCGGCACCAGCCAATCAAATACTTATGCCGCCCGTGCCAAATCGATAGCGATTCCCGAACCGAATTTCAGAAATGGAAATTCGGCCGATGCCGAAATTTCTTCTTCGATCTGTGAAGCCGTTCACAGCGGGATTTAGCAGTCGCGCTAGAGCATCCGACAATTGAGTTGAATCAAACGTGATCGAGGGATGGCTTCCAGCGAGGCGCTTGCCGTGAGTCCATGTGGTCTCTGATTCGGAGGCAGGACATGGGAACGATTGCGCATTCGGACGATCTTCGGTCACGGGTAGTTGCGGAGATTTTGGCGGGAGCTTCGCGGCGGCAGGCGGCGGAGCGGTTCAGGGTGAGCGCAGCCTCGGCCGTTCGCTGGGCTCAACTCCACAGCCAGACCGGCGGCGTTCAGCCCCGGCCGCGGGGCGGCAAGAGCCGCTCACCGTTGGAGCCGCATGCGGCTTGGCTGCTGGACCTGACCATCGCGGAACCGGACCTGACGCTGGAAGCGATCGTGCAGCGGTTGTTGGCAGGTCTTGGGCTGAAGACTTCGGAGGCCGCCATTCGTCGGTTCTTCAAGCGACACGCGATCACCTTCAAAAAAAACGCTGCACGCGGCCGAACAGGATCGGCCCGACGTGTTCCTGGCTCGCGAACGCTGGAAGGCCAGTCAGGCAAGCCTTGACCCCACAAAGCTGGTGTTCGTCGACGAGACCGGCGCCAACACCAAGATGGTCCGCCTCTACGGACGATGTCGAAGGGGCAAGCGGCTCGTCTGCAAGACCCCGTGGGGCCATTGGAAGACCACAACCTTCACCTGCGGCCTGCGCTGCGACGGTCTGGTCGCGCCCTGGGTGCTGGAAGGCCCCATGACCGGCGACGCGTTCCTGGTCTATGTCGAGAAGGTGCTCGTCCCAACCCTCTCGCCAGGTGACACAGTCATCATCGACAACCTTTCCAGCCACAAGGTTGCCGGTGTGCGTGAAGCGATCGAGGCAGTCGGTGCGAGGCTCATATACCTGCCGCCATATTCCCCAGATCTAAATCCCATCGAGCTGGCCTTCGCCAAATTCAAGGCGGGACTTCGAAAGGCGGCCGAACGAACCGTCGATGACCTCTGGCGCAGAATAGGCATCATCATCGACGACTTCTCGTCTCAGGAATGCCAAAACTATTTCTCCCACGATGGCTACGCGTCAACTTAAGTGGCGGATGCGCTAAATGGATTGCTTCGCTTCGCTCGCAATGACGGCGCAAAGACACTAGGGCCGCAGGATGACGCGATCGCGCGAGGAACCCGCGACAGCGAGAAAGGCAGCCCTGGCGTCCTCCAGCGGATAGATCGCATTTGGGTTGATGGGAAACGGCTTGAGATGCCCGCTGACGAAGCCAAGACCGAGTTCCCTGAGCACGGCCCCGGTGGCGGTCGACGACAGGCCGAGTGTATCGATGCCGACATAGGTGTGCTGGCCGCGGTAGAATTCCAGAATGTTGAACTGCACGATCCGGGCGCGACTCGTGTACGAGCACTAGCGCATCCGCCACTTAAGTTGACGCGTAGCCATCGTGGGAGAAATAGTTTTGGCATTCCTGAGACGA
>JBAVEE010000212.1:0-2294 GCA_049587575.1 Bradyrhizobium sp. | reverse complement strand
GTACCACCACGGCCGAGCCCATCGGCTCCTCGAAGTGATAATTCTTCAGCACCTCCAGCGTGGACATGATGTGGCCGAGGCCGGCGCCGGCCTGCATCTTCTCCGCCATCGGCAGCGGCGCGCCCATTTCGTCGGAGACCGCGGCGCCGATGTCCTTCATCCGGGTCTTGTAGACCTCGACGATCTTCGACAGCAGCGCGACGCGCTCCTCGCGGCTGGTCTGCGAAAAGGTCTCGAAGGCGCGCCTGGCAGCCGTCACGGCCTTGTCGACGTCGGCCTTGGAGCCGAGCGCAACCTCATACATCGCCTCTTCGGTCGCCGGATTGACGACGGGCGTGGATTTCTTGACGGCCGGATCGACCCAGGCGCCATCGATGTAGAATTGCATGCGGTTGACCATCGTAAACCTCTTGATTTCACGGGCAAAGGAGGGGGAACGAAGCGTTCGGCAAGCATCCTCGCACGAAAGCCGGAGAAGATGAACCCGCCATATGCGGGATGCCGCATTGCGGCGGACACGGGATATAAGGTCGATGGAGGGAAGGAAGCAAGACGGGCATTCCGCAGATGTGGGTCCCGGTTCAGCGTCGCGTCACTCCGCGCCGCGTCCGGGACACGAAATATCCCTTGGCGCTCCGCGAAGAAGAACTCTCGTGCCCCGGATGCTGCGCAGCGCCGAAGCGGTGCGCTGCTGATCCGGGGCCCACGATGACGGATACGACCGCCGCTGGTTGGAGGACAACTAAACCGCCATTTTCCGGTGCCGCACCGGCGCGCCGGCCGTGAGGCTTTCGGCGGCGTCGATGATGGTGTTGGCGTCGATGCCGTGGTGGCGATAGAGGTCTGGAATCGTGCCGGTCTGGCCGAAATGCTCGACGCCGAGCGCTTCGACCCGGTGGCCGTGCACGCTGCCGAGCCAGCCCAAGGTGGCCGGGTGACCGTCGATCACGGTGACGATGCCGCAATCGCGCGAAAGTTCTGCCAGCAGTTTTTCGATATGGCTGAGATACGCCACGCCGCGGCGATCGCGTCGCAATTTTCGCGCCCCCGTCCATCCGGCATGGAGCCGGTCGGCGGACGTGATCGCCAGCAGACCGACGTCGCGGCGGCTTTCACCCAGCAGGCCGACGGCTTCGATCGCCTCGGGCGCCACCGCGCCGGTGTAGGCGATCACGACCTCAGCGTTCGGTCCCGGTCGGCGCAGCCAGTAGGCTCCTTCCGTGATGCCGGTCTGCAGATCGGATGTCATGATCCGCTGCGGCTGGTCGAGCGTGCGGGTCGAGAGCCGCAAATAGACCGAACCGCCCTCGCCGCCTTCGCGCTGCATGTGCCGGAAGCCCCAGCCCATGATCACGGCGAGTTCGTCGACAAAGGCCGGCTCGAATGACGCCAGGCCATCCTGCGCCATGCCGATCAGGGGCGCTGCGATCGACTGGTGCGCGCCGCCTTCCGGGGCCAGTGTGACGCCCGACGGCGTCGCCGCCACCATGAAGCGCGCGTCCTGATAGCAGGCATAGTTGAGGGCATCGAGGCCGCGCTCGATGAAGGGATCGTACAACGTCGCGACAGGCAGCAGCCGTTCGCCGTTGATGGCGTGCGACAACCCCAGCGCCGACATCAGGATGAACAGATTCATCTCGGCGATGCCGAGCTCGATATGCTGTCCCTTCGGCGAGGCGTCCCAGTTGAAGGTCGACGGGATTTTTTCGCTGCGGAACAAATCGGCCTTCTCGGCCCGCGCGAACAGCCCGCGGCGGTTGACCCAGGCGCCGAGATTGGTCGACACCGTGACATCGGGCGAAGCGGTGACGATGCGCGAGGCCAGCTCGGTATCGCCGCGGGCCAGTTCGTTGAGGACCAGACCAAAACCCTGCTGGGTCGCCATCTGCGGCGACGGCGCGAACGAAAGCCGCTCGGGGACCTCGATCATGGGCGCGGTCAGGCGGCGCCGGCCGTCGCGGTTGAACGGCGCCTCCGCCAGGAACGCTTGCAGCGCCGCCGGCGTTTGCGAAAGTCCCTCGAACTTCTCCCACTCACGGCCGGGCCGGATGTTCTGCGTGCCGCGCCATTTTTCCATCTGGGCCACAGTCATCAAGCCGGCATGATTATCCTTGTGGCCCTGGAACGGCAGGCCGACCCCCTTGATGGTGTAGGCGATGAAGCAGACGGGGCGATCGTGATCGATCGCCTCGAAGGCCTCGCACATGCTGGCCATGTCGTGGCCGCCGAGATTGGACATCAACGCCATCAGTTCATCGTCGCTGCGCCGCTCGATCAGTTGCGACACCGCGCCC
>JBAVEE010000211.1:0-7169 GCA_049587575.1 Bradyrhizobium sp. | reverse complement strand
GCCGAAGTGCTGAAGGGCTACGTCCAGTCATCGCAAGCTCCGGCCGGAGCCGGCGGATGATGCCTTGATCCCGATGCGCCGAAGGCTAAACTCAGTTTCGCCGGCTTCGAGCAATCAATTAAGGCAAGTAAACAGGGGAAATCGTCATGCTGTTACGTGGTTCGATTATGGCCGCTTCCGTCGCTCTGGCAGCCCTCGGCTTTTCACATGGTGCAAGCGCGCAAGGCCTGTTCACGCTGTCGTCGCCGAGCTTCAAGGACGGCGAACGGCTGGCGGTGAAGAACGCCGGCAACAACAAATCCAATCCGAACTGCGTTGGCGAGAACGTTTCGCCGGCGCTCTCCTGGGCGAACCCGCCGGAGGGCACCAAGAGCTACGCGCTGCTGATGTTCGATCCGGAAGGCCGCCCGCCCGGCGGCGTCAGCCACTGGGTGGCATATGGCATTCCGGCTTCGGTTACCGGCTTTGCCGAAGGCGAAGTATCGAAGCCGAGCTCCAAATATGTCGGCGGCACCAGCCTGATGAAGCTGTCGAGCTATTTTGGGCCCTGCACGCCGCCCGGCCCGATCCATCACTATACCTTCACCCTGATGGCGACCGACCTCGAACCGACCGCGCTTGCGCCCGGACTGACGCGTGACGAGGCGATCAAGGCGCTCGAGGGCCACGTCAAGCAGGCGACCGGATTGATCGGTACGTTCTCCAAGCCGTGAGCGTCAGTAGTTCTGGTGGTTCCTCCCGATTAGGAGGACCCTTCATACTCTCGTCGTCCCCGCGCACGCGGGGACCCATAACCACCGGTGTTTTTTGTTGCAGAAGTTCCTTGCCACATTGTCCAAACGATAGGGCGGCGCGTGCGATCAGCCGGACTGCGTTCCTGGTAGGGTTCGCTGCTCTTGCCGGGACGGCGTCATTGCGAGGAGCAAAGCGACGAAGCAATCCATTCTTGCTTCGTTGTTGCCCCATGGATTGCTTCGCGGAGCCTGTGATCGGGCGGCGCTCTGCGCCGACCCGTTGGCTCGCAATGACGGATGGTGCCGCGCCAGCGAGCCACCCCAGGATGGGACCCCAATCATGTCACGCGTAATTCTTGTCGCCCTGCAGGTGCTGGTCGCCGTAGTTGGCCTCGCATTGTGGCAATTGCTGGCGACGGTGCCGATCTTCGGCCGCACTTGGCTGCCGCCGTTCTTCTTTTCCAATCCCGTCGATGTCGGCCGCCAGATCGTTGATTGGTTCGCGAGCGGGGTGATCTGGAAACACCTCGCGATCACGCTGTGGGAGTCGATCCTTGCCTTCGCGATCGGCTCGCTCGGCGGCGTCGCGGTCGGCTTCTGGTTTGCGCGCCAGCCGGTCGTCGCCGCGGTGTTCGATCCCTATGTGAAGATGGCCAACGCGCTGCCGCGCGTGGTTCTGGCGCCGATCTTCACGCTGTGGCTCGGGCTCGGCATCTGGTCGAAGGTCGCGCTCGGCGTCACGCTGGTGTTCTTCATCGTCTTCTTCAACGTCTATCAGGGCGTCAAGGAGGTTTCGGTCACGGTGCGCGACAACGGCCGCATGCTCGGCATGAGCGAGCGGCAGCTGATGCGCCATGTCTACTGGCCGTCGGCGCTGTCGTGGATGTTTTCCTCGCTGCATACCTCGGTCGGCTTCGCGGTGGTCGGCGCCGTGGTCGGCGAATATCTCGGTTCGGCGGCGGGGCTCGGCTACCTGATCCAGCAGGCGGAAGGCGTGTTCGACGTCGCCGGCGTCTTCGCCGGCATGTTCGTGCTGTCCGCCTTCGTGATCCTCATCGATCTTGCCGTCACCGCGGTCGAACGGCGCCTCCTGGTCTGGCGCCCCAATGCGGGCGAGGCGAGGGCGTAGGACGTCCGTCATTCCGGGATGGTCCGAAGGACCAGGCCCGGAATCTCGAGATTCCGGGCTCGATGCTCCGCATCGGCCCGGAATGACGCTTGGGCTATTTCACGAAGCCTGTCATCCACCTTCTCAAGACCCATGCACTGCTCTATCGTGCGCGCAACGAACTGACTGAACGGAGGAAATCAATGAGAACGCTAGTGGGAAGGATCGCCGCCACGTTGCTGGGAATGGTCCTGATTTCCGGATCTGCGGCGGCCCAGACCAAGGTGACGATCGCCGTCGGCGGCGGCGCCTGCCTGTGCTATCTGCCGACCGTGCTGGCCAAGCAGCTCGGCGAGTATGAGAAGGCGGGACTTGCTGTCGAACTGGTCGATTTGAAAGGCGGCTCCGATGCGCTGCGGGCCGTGCTCGGCGGCAGCGCCGATGTGGTGTCCGGCTATTTCGACCACTGCGTCAACCTCGCGGCCAAGAAGCAGGAACTGCAGTCCTTTGTCGTTTATGACCGCTATCCGGGAGAGGTCCTGGTGGTGTCGCCGGCGCACACCGGCGAGATCAAATCGATCAAGGATCTGGCCGGCAAGAAGGTCGGCGTCAGCGCGCCCGGTTCCTCGACCGATTTCTTTCTCAAATACCTCCTGAAGAAGAACGGCGTCGATCCTTCCAGCGTCGCCGTCATCGGCGTCGGCCTCGGCGCCGCCGCGGTGGCGGCGATGGAGCAGGGCCAGATCGACGCGGCCGTGATGCTGGACCCCTCGGTGACCGTGCTGCAGGGCAATCATCCGGACCTGCGCATTCTCTCCGACACGCGGACGCAGAAGGATACGCTCGCGGTGTTCGGCGGCGAATATCCCGGCGGCGCGCTCTACTCGACGACCGCCTGGGTCGGCGGGCACGAGAAGGAAGTGCAGGCCCTGACCGGCGCGATCCTGAACACGCTCGGCTGGATCCACGCGCATTCGGCCGAAGAGATCATGGACAAAATGCCGGCGGAAATGGTCGGCAAGAACAGGGAGCTTTATCTCGCCGCGCTGAAGAACACGATCCCGATGTATTCGCAAACCGGCAAAATGGATCCCAAGGGCGCCG
Source organism: Bradyrhizobium sp. (assembly GCA_049587575.1). Lineage (GTDB taxonomy): Bacteria > Pseudomonadota > Alphaproteobacteria > Rhizobiales > Xanthobacteraceae > Bradyrhizobium. Next base: position 4,223 of record JBAVEE010000211.1, on the reverse strand, counting down.
ACGCCGTGCTCGCGGTGTTCAGCGAAAGCTCGCCCGACGTCGCCAAGGCCAACGTCGACGTGACCAGGACCTACACCAACAAATATGTCGATCAGGCCAAAAAGACGACGGGGTTGAATGCGAAGTAAAATCGGCCGGTCGATGGCCGCATGACGCCTCCCGTCATTCACCGCGTCACGACCCTCGATCTGGCCGTTCGAGCCGCGCCTTGGCCATTCGCGCTGGCGCGGCGCTCCGACATCGATGCGCATTTTGCACGCGAGCAGGATGCGAAGCCGATCTGGAACGGCCGTGTCCTGCTCGCGCGTCGTCCGGTTTTCGCCGAGGGCCGTTTCAGCGCCGAGTTCTTCGAGACCGATTTCGCAAGCTTTCTCGCGTGGCGCGACTGGGGTTTCCCGGATTCCGATGTGTTCAACGGCTTCGGCATGGGCGCGCTACGCTCGGCCGACGGCGCCTTCGTGCTCGGCGAAATGGGACAGCATACCGCCAATGGGGGACGGATCTACTTTCCGTCCGGAACGCCCGATCTCGACGATATCAGGGATGGCGCGGTCGATATTGCCGGCAGCGTTGCCCGCGAAGTTCTGGAGGAAACCGGGCTTGCGGAAGCCGATTACACGGCAAGCCCGCACTGGGATTGCGTGGTTTCCGGCGCCGCGATCGCGATGATCCGGATGCTGCGCGTCGATATGCCGGGCGAGGCGCTGCGCGCGCGGATCGAGGCCAATCTCGCCGGGCAACGCCAGCCCGAACTTTCCGCGATCCATCTGGTGCGTGGAACAGGCGATCTCACCGCCGCGATGCCGCGCTTTGTCACGGCGTTTATCGAGCGGGAGTTTGCGGCAAGTTGACGTCATTCCGATGCGCGATTGCGCATCCGAGGTCTGGTGCCAACGCACCATCCCGGAATCACGACGTCTGGCGCCTGTCGGTCTCGCCATGTACCGTTGGGTGTCACGAGCCGGAGCGCCCGACCGCATGAGCAAGAAGCCTTCGCAATCCATCAGCGATCAATTGAAGCCCTTTGTCGCGCCATTCCGCTTCGACGGAACGGGCGCGTTCCATCTCAGGTCGCACCAGACCAATGCGAAGGGCGGTCTCGACAGGGACAAGGCCGAAAAGATCCTTGAGGCCAACCGCAAGCGCCTGAGCGATTTCCAGGAGCGGCTTTACGCGCAGGACCGCTGGTCGTTGCTGGTGATCTTTCAGGGCATGGACGCGGGCGGCAAGGACAGCGCCATCAAGAGCATCTTCGAGGGCGTCAACCCGCAGGGCTGCGAAGTCACTTCGTTCAGGCAGCCGACATCACATGAGCTCGACCATGACTTCATGTGGCGCGCCATGATTGCGCTGCCGGAGCGCGGCCGTATCGGCATCTTCAATCGCTCCTATTATGAGGAATGTCTGGTGACGCGGGTGCACCCGGAATTGCTCGGTCAGGAGAAAATCCCCCATAAGCTGATCACCAGGAATATCTGGCGCGAGCGGTTCGCGGATATCACCGCGATCGAACGCTACCTCGCGCGCAACGGCACCGTGATCCTGAAGTTCTTCCTCAACGTCTCGAAAGGCGAGCAGCGCGAGCGGTTTCTCGACCGGCTGGACCAGCCGGCGAAGAACTGGAAATTCTCGATGAGCGATATCAGCGAGCGCGCGCTGTGGCCGCGATACATGGCCGTCTATCAGGATATCGTCAGGCACACCTCGACGGCTCTGGCGCCATGGTACGTGGTGCCGGCCGACCACAAATGGTTCGCCCGGGTGGTGATCGGATCCGCGATCGTCAGCGCGCTGGAGGCCCTCGATCTGCATTTTCCGCGCGCCGGCAAGGCCTCGCTGCAGGAGTTCAGGCAGGTGCGCACCGCGCTGGAGCGCGAGGGGAAGGGGCGGCGAAGGAAGAAGGCCGGAACGCGAACCGCTCCGAAGGCGCGGGCCAGGAAGTAACCGCCCTTTCGTCAGCGCCCGAACAGCCCGCCGATCATGCCGCCGATCAGGCGAACCGGGCCGCCGACGCCGCCACCGCGGTGACCGCGACGGCGGGCCGGATGGTTGCCGTCGGTTTGGTCGCCGGTGCCGGAGTTTGCATGCGCCGTCGAGACGGTTTCGTTCAACAGGGCCTGATGCTGCGCGGTGTTGAGGAAGCCGGTGCTGGGATAGCCGCGTGCCGCCTGCCAGCGGGTGATGACAGCGCGGGTCGCCTCGTCGAACTTTCCGTTGATCCTGGTGTCGAAGCCGAGACGGGTCAGCCGGCGCTGCACGTCGCGGCGTTTTCGCTTGTTGAGGCCGATCTGGTCCTCGGTTTCCTGGGTTGCTTCGGCGGTGGCGGCCGTCGGATCGAGCGGCGCCGACAGGTTGCGGGTGGTCGTGCCCGGGCCGTTCTCCAGCGCGGCGAGCCGCGCCAAGGCGATCGATTTGAATTGACCCGTGGGGTAGCTGGTCAGATAGGCATTGAGTTCTGCCGCCCTGTTCGAATCCTTGACCGAACGCCAGAATTCGAGCTCCACTTCAGAAGCGGCGCTGGCCGTAGACGGCGGCGTGTTCGCCGCCGCAACGGCGGCGGCAGGCGCCGCAATCGGATTGAGGTAGACGGGGGCGGTCAGATTGGTATTCGCCCAGGGCAGTTGCGCCTTGTTGGTCTCTTCATGGACCTGGGCGCGAACCTGCGTCATCGCCTGCTGAATCTCCAGGCCCGGTTGGGTGATATTGGCCACCAATGCCCGGGTGAACGGGCTGTCGGTGCCGACCTGGCCATCCAGCGCGGTTTGTCCGGGACCCGTGGCGAACGCGATCAGGCTGCCTTCGCCGGATGTCATTTCGGCCAGACCGGCCTGCGCCCCAACGCGCCGCGTGCTGGCTCGGGCCCCGAGCTTCGCCGCAAAGGGATTGTCACGGCAGGCATCGAGGAACACCAGCTTGACCCTGGCGGCGTTCATGGTCTGGGCGAGCGTGAGATCGACGTTGATCGCATTGCCAGGCCTGACATCCATTTCGGATTTGATCGCGGCATCAACAGGCAAGAGGTAGTTGACGCCATCAACGGCGATGCCATGGCCGGCATAAAAGAACACCGCAACATCCGCGCCTTGCGTTTTCCTGCCGAATTCGCGCAGCCGTTCGCTCATTTCGTCGCGGGTAAGGTTGATGCCCTCGACGACGTCGAATCCCGCGCCGCGGAGCAGGCCGGCCATCGACCTGGCATCGATCGGCGGGTTGGGAAGCGGCGTTGCATTTTTGTAGGTGCCGTTGCCGACGACAAAGGCGACGCGCCGCTCGGCTTGGGCGGCATCCGCACTGACCAGAATTCCCAGGAGTGACAATGCCAGGATCCAGAAGCGCATGGCCTGTTTCTTCCCCGAGCTTGGCGTCGCTCTTGATTGTTTAAAGAATATGAACCGGTTCAGAGACGCTGCCATGAAACTTGAACATTCCGCCGGAATCCAGGTCACGGGTCAAGTCCAGGTTCCCGTGCGGCAACCTTTATCCGGATCGATTGTTCCGGAGCGCGCGCCGATTGTCATATTGCACTGCGCTCTCCATGGCCCGGCTCCCGTCACAGGGTCCGGGCTCACGCGCCGGCCGGGCGGCCAACCCGGCTGACGGCGACGTTGATGGATGTTGCGGCCCGGCTCGATGCGGCTGAACACCTGCTCGCAGGGAACCGGACAGATCGACGGCCGTTGGCAGCCAATGGTCGTCCTCAAACCATCGTTCGCTTTGCTGTTGTCCTCGGTCGTGATCTGTCCAGTTCACGCCGAAGACGGAATGGCGTCGTTTTATGGTGGCGGACGGACCGCAAGCGGCGAGATAGCCGGCCCAACGGCGTTTACAGCCGCTCATCGCACGTTGCCTTTCGGCACGAACGTGCTGGTTACAAACATCGGCAACGGCAAGACCGTCGTGGTACGCATCACCGACCGCGGTCCTTATCGGCGTGGCCGTATCATCGACGTCAGCCGTGCTGCGGCGCGAGAACTTGACATGATCGACAGCGGCACGGCCATGGTCAGCGTGGCCCCTATTCAGACTGACATCATCCCAGGCGACGGGCATGGCAGCGGAGGCGTGATTTGCCCGACCGGCTGCCTTCGCGATCTTGTTTCCAGCCCTGCCGGGAGAAATATTCTGCTGCTCGAATGACAGCCGGTTCGGAAACAGTCGGCTTATCGAAGTAGATCACCTGGGTATCCGTCAATGCGGCGCCTCTGAGCCTCAGTGGCATTGGC
>JBAVEE010000210.1:0-2419 GCA_049587575.1 Bradyrhizobium sp. | reverse complement strand
GATCGGCAATCCGCTGGTGCCGCAGCTCAACCGCCTGAAGGCCGCGTTCGAGCAGTAACGCCGGATCGTCGGCTGCGCGTCGGCCAATCCGCCTGCGTCGATTGTCGACACCACAATGATCCGGCGTTGCCGACCGCTTTTTCCATCGTGCTGTTGCTTTCGGCCGCGTTCCCGGATGCGAGCTGGAACGCATTGTTGCGCGGCGGCGCCGACCGCACGCCGTCGATGCCGATCATGAGGCCGGCTTACTGACCCTGCGCCTCCCAACAAAAATGCCCCCGGCCAGCCGGGGGCGTTTTGCGACCTCGCCTCGGATGAGGAGGTCGGGCAGGATCAATCCTTCTTGAGGAAGCCCGAAAATTTCTTCTGGAACCGCGATACGCGGCCGCCGCGGTCGAGCAGCTGCTGGGCGCCGCCGATCCATGCCGGATGCGACTTGGAGTCGATATCCAGGTTCAATTTGTCGCCCTGCTTGCCCCAGGTCGAGCGTGTCTGGTATTCGGTGCCATCGGTCATTACGACCGTAATCGTATGATAATCCGGGTGAATTTCGGCTTTCATGGCAGATCCTTCGGCGCGCCTGCGCCTGTGTTTCGGTTGTCGAGATGACGGATTTGGGCGGCTCTATAACGCAGCGGGGCTCTCAAAACAAGCTAAGTATCTTGCCGACCGGGTTTGCCCCCGATTTGCCAGCGGTGGCTGTGGGGCCTATCTGGGGATGGCAATCAGGCGAGTGGTCCAGATCTCATGAGCGCAGTGGAACGGCTTGAAGACCGGCGTGATGAAACACTGCCTCCGGGCGATCCGGCCGCGGCGGAGACCTCATCCGACGAGGCTCAGTCCACCATCGAAGCAGCTCTGACCTTATCGCCGGCCAAGCGCAGTGCGCGGCTTCGTCCGTTGCTGGCGCTGGCGCCGTACGTGGCGCGCTACCGCGGCCGTGCCGCTCTCGCCCTGGTCTCGCTGACGATCGCCGCGATCACGACCCTGGTGGTGCCGATCGCGGTGCGGCGTATGATCGACTTCGGCTTCACCGCCGAGGGCATCGCCAGGATCAACAGCTATTTCAGCGTGATGATCGCGGTGGTCGCGGTGCTCGCCCTTGCCAGCGCGTCGCGTTTCTATCTGGTGATGACCATCGGGGAGCGCATTGTCGCCGATCTCAGGCGCGACGTGTTCGCGCATCTGATCTCGCTGTCGCCGGCATTCTTCGATTCGTCGCGCAGCGGCGAGCTGATGTCGCGCCTGACCGCCGATACCACCCAGATCAAATCCGCGGTCGGCGCCTCGGTATCGATTGCGCTGCGCAACTTCATGATGTTTGTCGGCGCCACCGCGATGATGGTGATCACCAGCCCCAGGCTTTCCGGCCTCGTGCTGCTCGCCATTCCGGTGATCGTGCTGCCGCTGGTGGCGTTCGGCCGCTGGGTGCGGCGGCTGTCGCGCAACGCGCAGGACACGCTGGCCGATGCCACCGCCTTTGCCTCCGAACTAGTCGGCGCGATCCGCACCGTGCAGGCCTATACCGGGGAGCGGCTCGCCAACGCGCGCTTCGGCGGCGAAGTCGAGCAGGCCTACGAGGCCGCCCGCAGTTCGACCCGCGCGCGCGCGGTTTTGACCGCCATCATCATCTTCATCGTCTTTACCAGCGTCGTGGTGATCCTCTGGATCGGATCGAACGACGTGCTGACCGGCTCGATCACCCCGGGCCGGCTCGGCCAGTTCGTGCTGTATGCGGCGTTCGCCGCCGCGGCGCTCGGCCAGCTCAGCGAAGTCTGGGGCGAAATCTCGGCCGCCTCCGGCGCGTCGGAACGATTGTTCGAAATTCTCCGGGTCGAATCGCAGGTTACCGCCCCGGCGTCGCCGCGCGCCTTGCCGCAGCCGGCACGCGGCGACGTCAGTTTCGAGAACGTCAGCTTTGCCTATCCGACCCGGCCGGATGCGCAGGCGGTCGACGGCGTTTCGCTGTCGGTGCGCGCCGGCGAGAAGGTCGCGATCGTCGGCCCCTCGGGCGCCGGCAAGAGCACGCTGTTTCATCTGCTGCTGCGGTTCTACGATCCGGCTTCCGGCACGATTTCGTTCGACGGCGTTCCGATCAGGACGGCCGATCCGGGCGAGGTGCGCAAGCGGATCGCGCTGGTGCCGCAGGAGTCCGTGGTGTTCGCCGCGACCGCGCGCGAGAATATCCGCTTCGGCCGGCCCGAGGCGACCGATGTCGAAGTCGAGCGCGCCGCCGATCTCGCGCATGCAGGCGAATTCATCCGCCGGCTGCCCGGCGGTTTCGACGCCCAACTCGGCGAGCGCGGCGTCACATTGTCCGGAGGCCAGCGCCAGCGCATCGCGATCGCGCGCGCGATCCTGCGCGACGCGCCGCTATTGCTGCTCGACGAGGCCACCTCCTCGCTCGACGCCGAGTCCG
>JBAVEE010000209.1:0-4974 GCA_049587575.1 Bradyrhizobium sp. | reverse complement strand
CACCGTCGCGGCGAATATCGGTGGGCGCAATTACATGCTGATGTCCGAGGTAATTCAGATTTGTGAAACACCCTGGACCGATCGGAAGGACCGGATTTTTGAAGGTTCGCAATTTTCTGTTGCATCGGCCGCGCCGATGCCGGCTGCATTTGCCGGCGCCAGGCATGCCGCGATCCGATCGTCTAAATTATTTTCAGCGAAGGGTTTTTCGTCTTCAAAAGCCAAATCAAAACGATAGGACGTTGTTGCCTGCCGGTCCGCCGCTAACGCGCGGCCGGCCGATTGTTCGTCACCCTTTGCGCGGCGTGCCGCAGATTCGCTTTCACCAGCGCTCGGAAGTCCAGGTCAAGGCAAGCCGCTGGCCTTCAACGATTTGGTCGGACGACATCTTCGAGGCCACCGCATCGCGAAGCCTGAGATAATAGTCACGCTCTCGGTTGGTCGCCTTTGCCGCAGCCAGATCGAGCCATTTGTAGGAAAGAATCACGTTCTTCGGCACGCCGTGACCCTTGTCATAGCTCAACCCCAACCGGCTTTGCGCAAAGACATCACCTCGAGCGGCCGCGCTCTGATAGAGATCGGCGGCAGCGGCGTAGTTCTGCGGCACACCGAAGCCATTCTCGTACATGAAGCCGAGCCGTCCCTGCGCACGCGGATTCCCACGCATCGCCGCGGAAGTTAGTTCGCGGGCGGCCCGTGCATAATCGCCTCTGTAATAGGCGCCGGCGCCCCTCGTCAAACCGTCCGCGAAGGCGGCGTGCGTCATTGCCGCGCCGAACATGAAAAAGAACAAGATCGCGGGGAGAGCCGATCTCACCGCGACCACATTCAGGGTCGCGGGACAATATCTAGCGGAGGCAGAACTCGGCCTTGGCGCCCTCGCATCAGTGAACGCTTTGATTGCGCGCATCATTTGCAACACTCGTGTTGATGGTGCCACGAAGCTTTGACCGAAGTTCTTCGGCAACGAAATGAGCATCCTGGCTGTCGCGGATAATCTGGGGGCGGATAAAGATGATCAGCTCGGTGCGAGCGACCGACTTGTCCTGATGCGAGAAGGCGTCGCCGAGACCCGGAATTTGATCGAGCAGCGGAACCCCGTTCCGATTGAGGTTTTGCTGTTCGCTAATCAATCCGGCCAACAGGACCGTCTGCCCGTTGGCCACGGAGATCGAGCTCTTGACCTTTCGTTCGGAAACCGTCGGGGTCAAGCTCGTCGCGGTTTGCGGCGATACGTTGCTGATCTCCTGCTCGATGTCGAGCCTGACATTTCCGTTGACGTTGATGCGGGGAGAGACCCGCAAAATGATGCCTGTGTTGCGATAATCGATGGTGTTGACGATGGTGTTGCTGGTGGCGGTCGCAGAATTGAGCACGTTCGCCGAGCCTGTGGAGATAGGCACGGAGTCGCCGACCTGAAGTGTTGCGGCCTGATTGTTGACCACCACGAGAGACGGATTTTGCAGCACCTTGACGGTAGTTATCGTATGCAGGGCGTCCAGGATGGCGCCCGGCTGATTTTCCGAGCCGAGCAGGAAATTGAACCCGGGCACTGAACGGCTGATAAAGGTGTTGACGGCCGTTCCCGCCGCTGCCGCGACGCTGGGCAAGACAGGTGTGGAGGTCGACTGGGTGTTGAGGAGGGAGCCCTGGTCGGGCCTTAATCCCAGATTGTGGCTGGTCAGATAGTACTGAACGCCATAGGAGAGTTCGTCGTTGAGCGTGACCTCGGCGATGGTGGCGTCGATCGCGACCTGCAACTGCGGTTGATCCACCTGCTGCAGCGTCGATTCGATGATCCGGTAATTTCCCTGGTCGGCATAGATCAGCAGGGTGTTGTTGACGCTATCGGCCGTGATCCGCACGCCTTGCAGCACCGGCGGGCCGCCGCCGGTGCCCGTGCCGCCTCTGTCAAGCGATCCCGCGTTCGCGGCCGCCGGTACAGCGGCGGTGGGCGCGCCAAAGCCCGACGTGCCGTTTGTGCCGGTTCCGGACGCCGAATGGGAGCCAAAGCCCCCCGATGACGAAGATGGACTGTTGCTGTTCATGGAAAGTCGGTCGCCGCTGGCGCTCGCCGACAAGCCCGAACCCGGCGCGATCTGGTTATCGGCGCTGTCGAGCAGGCCGCCCGAGGACGAGCCGCCACCGAACATGTCGGTGAGCACGCGCGCGATCTGGCGCGCATCGCCGTACTTCACCCGGTAAACATGAACGCTGGTCCTTGAGCTGTCCGCGCGATCGAGCCGTTTGATCCAGGTTGCGGCGGTTTGCAGCAGTGCAGGCTTCTTGCTGACCACCAGGATCGCGTTAAGGCGGGCAACCGCCTGAAACTTGATCATGTTCTGGCTGAGACCATTTTCACCCGAATCCACAATTTTTTCGAGCTCCGCGATGACGGGTTCGACACCACTGTTGACGACGGGGAAAATGCCGACCGATTGCCCCCGCATCCAGTCGAGGTCGAAGCTCAGCGCGGTATCCACCGCCGTGCGACGCTCCGCGCCGCTGCCCTGAATCAGAAGCAGGTTTCGCGCGTTGTCGGCGCGCACCATTCCGGGTTTGGTCGCGAAACTATCCATCAGCTTCAACAGCGTCTGCGCGGACACGTATTGCAAAGGTACCACGGAGACGCCGTAGCCGGGTTCAGGGCTGGAGGCCGCGGCGTCGACCCGGCCGGTACCGACCGCGTCGCCGAGCGGCGTCAGACGGTAGCCGGCAGTGTCGTGAACGAGCACGATCCCGCTGATCCGCAGGGCGTTTTCCAGCACGAAGATAATGTCGGATTTCGCCACCGGCCGCACCGAAACCAGGCTGACGGTGCCTTGCACGCGCGGGTCGATCGTGTAGCCGGTCTGCAGAATGTCGCCCAACACCACCTTGGCCACGGTGGCGACCGGCGTGTTTTCGAAATTGAGCTCAAAGCCGTTGCCGCTCGAGACCGGTTGCGGGCGTGCCTCCGAGATACCGGTGACCTCGGCGCCCTGGAACACCGCCGGTTGAATTCGCTGGCCGGTATTGGCCGCCGGAGCGCTCGCCGGTTGTGGATAACGCGGCAGGGTGTCGAGCGAACGAACCTTGTCGAGCACGTCGATATCGGAGCCACTGTCGGAGCCTATGGTGGCCGAATTGCACGACGCCAGTGCGACGACAGACGACAATATGAAAGCAATGCCAAAGCTGCGACCGACCGATGGGGGTAGACCTCGGTTGCCGACACGTACCATGTTTACGCCGTTCCAGTCTTTATCTTCGGGGCTCTGAATCCTTTGGCGGGATGAGAGCTGGAGCGAACTCTTAGCGGCGGAATATGACAGTAATAATTGCCGGATAAGGGCAACCGGGGACCAGGCGGCAATCGCTCGCCCGGTGGCTGATTTTTTTCCGAGGCGGATACAGCCTCGCGCTTCGTACAGCTGTCATGTTTCGGATCAATAACATCCCGGCGGCCGACAGCCGTCGCTCAAGGGCGCCCGATGGGCTGTTGCCCGCTGATCGGCGCTCCCAGAAAATCGGCGCGACTGGAAACACCAATGACCAGCGACGAATCCTTGCAGTTCATCGAACATCTTCGTCGTCATAATCGCTTGATGAATGCCGCGGTCAGCGGCGAGCCGGCCGATCAGGGCGGCTCAACGCGTCAGCCGGGCAAGCTTTGGGAGCTCACTGACCTTTCGGCCAGTGAGTTCGCGGACGAAGCCGCTCGTTTCGCCGATCTCGATCGGGTCACGTTGCAGGAGATGCTGTCGGCACCGGCGTTGGGGGAAGCCTTCTCACAGCGCTTCCTTCGGGAAATGATGGTTTTCCCCTATCAATCCGCCGACGGCGGCGCCGTGTTGGCGGTCGCGGATCCGACCGACACGGCGGCACGGCGCGCAGCCGAAATCGTGCTCCGGACGGATGTTGCGATCAAGGTGGCGTCCGTTGAAGATCTCGCGGTGGTGCTCGATCGGCGCTTGGGCGACGACAATATCGAACTCGGAGGCGGCAGCGAACCGCATCAGCCGCGCGAAGATGATATCGAAAGCTTGCGGGATCTTGCCAGCGGCGCGCCGGTAGGTCGCGCCGTCAACGATCTCCTGGAAAAAGCAGTAGAACGTCGCGCCAGCGACATTCACATCGAGCCGTTTCAGGCCGGGCTGGTGGTCCGCATGCGCATCGACGGCCTGCTGCGACCGGTCGCGGCGCCGGCCGGCGTCTTGCCGCAAGCCGTCATTTCCCGCATCAAGATTGTCGCGAACCTCAACATAGCCGAACGCCGGCTGCCGCAGGATGGCGCCGCGCGGCTGCGCGCCGGGCGTGCGGATATCGATATTCGTGTCGCGATCATGCCGATGCAGCATGGGGAATCGGCGGTGATACGCATCCTGCCGAAGGATCGCGGGCTGCTGGTCGTCGAAAAGCTGGGATTTTCGCCGGCGGATGATGTCACGCTCAGGCGATTGCTAAAGCTGCCCCACGGCATGATCGTCGTTACCGGTCCGACCGGAAGCGGCAAAACCACGACGTTGGCCACGATTTTATCGATCCTGAACGAACCGGGCCGGAAAATCCTGACGGTCGAGGATCCCGTGGAGTACGACATACCCGGGGTCAATCAGGCCCAGGTCAAGCCCGCGATCGGCTTGACCTTCGCCGCTGCGCTGCGTTCGTTCGTGCGTCAGGATCCGGATGTCATCATGGTCGGCGAGGTACGCGATTCTGAAACCGCGCACGTCGCCGTTCATGCTGCCCTTACCGGTCACCTTGTCTTGACGACCCTACACACCGAATCGGCCGCCGCCGCGGTACCCCGTCTTCTCGATCTCGGCGTCGAGGGATATCTGCTGCGCTCCACCTTGAGAGCCGTGGTCGCGCAGCGGCTTGTTCGGCAGCTGTGCGATCGCTGCAAAATCCCGAAGATACTCACCGAGGCCGATTTCGCCGAAGACCCCCGACTTGGCGCGTTCGGCTTCCAAAGCGGCGAGACGTTTCAGG
>JBAVEE010000208.1:0-2336 GCA_049587575.1 Bradyrhizobium sp. | reverse complement strand
GCCTTTACGGATTTTGGCAGCCATCAGAGCACCTCCGGGGCGAGCGAGATGATCTTCATGTGGTTCTTGGCCCGCAATTCGCGCGGCACCGGCCCGAAGATGCGGGTGCCGACCGGCTCCGACTGGTTGTTGATCAGAACGGCGGCGTTGCGGTCGAAGCGGATGACCGAACCGTCGGCGCGGCGGATGTCCTTACGGACCCGCACCACGACGGCCTTCATCACGTCGCCCTTCTTCACCTTGCCGCGCGGAATCGCTTCCTTGATCGACACGACAATAACGTCGCCCACGGTGGCATAGCGGCGCTTGGAGCCCCCAAGCACCTTGATGCACATGACACGGCGTGCGCCTGAATTATCGGCCACGTCGAGGTTGGTCTGCATCTGAATCATTGATGCACCTCGTCCTCTTTCTGATGCGCAAAGTTGCGCCTAAAATTTCCCGAAAGTCTTGACCCGGAGAAGCCGGGCCGACCTCAGGCCGTTTTCTGCTGTTCGCCCCGGACCACGGTCCAGCGCTTCAATTTCGAGATCGGCTTGCTCTCTTCGATCCACACCGTGTCGCCCGGCTTGAACTGGTTGTTCTCGTCGTGCGCATGATAGTTTTTCGAGCGGCGGATCGTCTTCTTGTAGATCGGGTGGGTGAAGCGGCGATCGACGCGCACCACGACCGTCTTGGCCTGCTTGTCGCTGACGACCACGCCCTGGAGCGTACGTTTCGGCATTTTCGGCCCCCTACTTCTTCTTCGCGCGCTGCTGCGCGGCAATGGTCTTGATGCGAGCGATGTCCCGGCGGGCTTCACGTAGCCGCGAGGTATTCTCCAGCTGCCCGGTGGCGCGCTGGAACCGCAGGTTGAAGCGCTCCTTCTTCAGATTGAGGACGGCGTCGTCCATCTGATCGGGGCTCATCGCGCGGATATCGGCGGTTTTCATCTCGGCCATGACCACTTCCCTATTCCGCAATGCGCGCCACGAAGCGCGTCTTGATCGGCAGTTTGGCGGCGGCGAGCGTCAGCGCTTCTTTCGCGGTCTGCACGGTCACGCCGTCGATTTCGAAGATCACGCGGCCGGGTTTCACCCGCGCCACCCACAATTCAGGCGTACCCTTGCCGGAGCCCATGCGCACCTCGGCGGGCTTCTTCGACACCGGCACGTCCGGGAAGATGCGGATCCAGACCCGGCCGGCACGCTTCATGTGACGGGTCAGCGCGCGGCGGGCGGCCTCGATTTGACGCGCGGTGAGCCGCTCGGGCGCCATCGCCTTCAAACCGAACTGACCGAACGACAACGTCGCGCCCGAAGTCGCGGTGCCGTGGATCCGGCCCTTATGCGCCTTCCGGAACTTCGTCTTCTTTGGTTGCATCATGGCTTTGCGCCCTCAAACCTTCTCTATTACGCTTTAGGCAGCGTCGCGCCGGGGCCGCGTATTGTCGCCCTCGGCCATCTTCTTGTCCTGGGCCATCGGGTCGTGCTCAAGGATTTCGCCCTTGAAGATCCAGACCTTGACGCCGCAGGTACCAAACGTGGTGAATGCGGTCGCAACCCCGTAATCGATGTCGGCGCGCAGCGTGTGCAACGGCACGCGGCCTTCGCGGTACCATTCCATGCGCGCGATTTCGGCGCCGCCGAGACGGCCCGAGCAGTTGATGCGGATGCCCTCGGCGCCGAGGCGCATCGCCGACTGCACGGCGCGCTTCATCGCGCGGCGGAATGCAACGCGGCGTTCGAGCTGCTGCGCGATCGATTCGGCGACCAGCGTGGCGTCGAGTTCGGGCTTGCGGATCTCGACGATGTTGATGACGACGTCCGAAGCCGTGATGTCGGCAACGCGCTTGCGCAGCTTGTCGATATCGGCGCCCTTCTTGCCGATCACGACGCCGGGACGCGCCGAGTGGATCGTCACCCGGCACTTCTTGTGCGGACGCTCGATCACGATCCTGGCGACCGCAGCCTGCTTCAATTCCTTGTGCAGGATCTCGCGGATTTTGACATCCTCGTGCAGCAGCTTGCCGTATTCGTTCTTGCCCGCGAACCAACGGGAATCCCACGTCCGGTTGATGCCGAGACGCAGTCCGATTGGATTGATCTTCTGACCCATCGTATTCTCCCGCGCCCTGTTTAAGCGCTCGCCTCGGCCTCGACCTGACGAACGACGATCGTCAGCTGCGAGAACGGTTTAAAGACACGACCCGAACGGCCACGGCCGCGCGGTGCGAAACGCTTCATCACGATGCCGTTGCCGACATGCGCCTCGGCGACAACCAGATCATCGACATCGAGATCATGATTGTTCTCGGCGTTGGCGATCGCCGATTCCAGGCACTTCTTGACGTCGAC
>JBAVEE010000207.1:0-3184 GCA_049587575.1 Bradyrhizobium sp. | reverse complement strand
GGCCTGGACGGTGCTCTCGAGCGGACATTTGGCGAGCTTTGATCGCTCCAAGTGCAAGGAACCGCTCTCGGGACCGAACGCCGCCACCGGCAAGCAATGCTTCGAAGGCTGGACGCTGTACCGGATGCCCGGACCTCAATTCAAGGGGATCGACGAAAAGGGTAGCGCCAACCACGCCTATTATATCTGGGTCGACGTCTACAACACGCTTGGACTCGGAAAGGACGTGCCGATCGCCATGGCCAACGGCAGCGAGTCTCTCCTCGCTCTGGTCGACGGCAAGTTCGTCGATATTCGGATCCCCTACCCGCTCGGATTCTTCTCGAAGAACGCCGATGGCCGGATCGACGATCCGAAAGCCGGCTGGAAGGGCCGTGCGCTGTGGACGACATCAGGCACGCGCGCCTACTTCCACAGCGAAGGTGGCAAGGACGCCAAGCCCAGAGTCTTCAAGGTGCAGATGCGTCCGGATCCGCTGGCAGACTGACGCCGTGAAGAAAATCGGATAGCGCCTCGGCGCACGTCACTCGCTCCGCTGCATCGGTAAATGCAGCGGAGACCGGCTGAAGCAACGCTGATGCGCCGCCGTGGTCCCGCATTCGCTCACGGCCGCGGTCGATGACAGCCAGTGGCGCCGGTAGCTTCGGTCCGGAGTTGTTGACATATCGGTTTGCGCCCGGCGGCATCCGCACCGTCGTGCGCAGCTATTGGTGGAACGGGTTTGGATTTGGATCCGACCGGGATTCCGGCTCGATCACCTTTGCGGCCGTGACGCCGTCGATCTCCAGCCAAAATCCGGCGATATCCGCCGTATCGGCACCGGCGATCCGCAAGCTCTTGCGACCGCGCTCGAATCGGCGGCCGCCGTGCCCGCCCGCCCTACTCGTCGCGATAGACCTTCTCGCGCTTCTCGTGGCGCTCCTGCGCCTCCACCGAAAGGGTTGCGATCGGGCGCGCCTCCAGCCGTTTCAGCGAGATGGGCTCGCCGGTCTCCTCGCAATAGCCGTAGGTGTTGTCTTCGATACGCTGCAGCGCAGCATCGATCTTGGAGATCAGCTTGCGCTGCCGGTCGCGGGCCCGCAGTTCGATCGCGCGGTCGGTCTCGGACGATGCGCGGTCGGCGAGATCGGGATGATTGACGTTCTCCTCCTGAAGCGTCTGCAACGTGATCCGCGATTCCCGCAAAATCTCCTCCTTCCACGCCAGCAGCTTGGCGCGAAAATAATCGCGCTGCCGATCGTTCATGAAAGGCTCTTTTTCGGATGGTCGGTAGTTCTTCAACTTTTCCAAGGCCAGCCCATCTGTGCGTGCAAGGCGGCCAGAAAAGAGTCCGTCCGCGCGCGCCTTATATAGCGGCATGTTGTGACAGACAATATCGCCCCCCGGAAAGGCGGAGCGCCCCCGAGCCCTGCGGAGACGACCCTGTCGGGCGGTGACGCGGCTGCCTGGTTAATAACCGACCGTGAAACGCCTGCGGATATGGGCCGGACGGTCGATTTCGTCGGCGAGTGCAACCGCGAAGTCCTCGAAGGATATCCAGCTTTTTCCATCCGCCGCGGTCAAAAGCTGGTCGGTCCCGAGCCGGAACTTGCCGGTTCGCTCGCCCGCCGTAAACAGGGCCGATGGCGACAGGTAGGTCCAGTTCAATTCCTTCTCCTGTCGAAGCAGATCGAGGAAAGCTGCGCCCTTCTCGGCCTCCGCCTTGTATGCCACGGGGAAACCCGGCGTCGTCACCAGCCGGACCCCTGGCGCCACCTCGAGACTACCGGCGCCGCCGACGACAAGGTAGCGGCCGACATGTGAGTCTTTGGCAGCGCCGATCAGCCTGGCCGGATCGCTGTCGAGAAAGTGGATGGAACTTATCGCAGCGTCATGACCGGCCAGGAGCGGCGTCAGGGCAGCCCGATCCAGCGCGTCGCCAAGCTTCGCCACGACATTGGGCTGGGCTGCGATTCTCTCGGGGTGACGGGCGATGGCGGTGACCGCGTGGCCACGGCGCGCAAGCTCGGCAACAATACGCGTGCCAGCATTTCCGGACGCGCCGACAACGGCGATTTTCATGTTCGGCTCCTTGGGTGTAGTAACCATTGGTGACTAGATAACGCAAAGAGCGTAAGTGTTAAGAGAGCACTTCGAGGTCACCTGATTACGCCGGAGTAACCCCGTGAAAGTCGCCAATCCCTATGCGGCCGATTGCCCGACGCGCCAGATCCTGGATCGCGTCGGCGACAAATGGGCGGTTCTGATCCTGCTGCTGCTCAGGGACCGGCCTGCGCGCTTCAATCAATTGCGCCGGGCGATCGAGGGGATCTCGCAGAAGATGTTGTCGCAGGTCCTCAAGAGTCTTGAGCGCGACGGCCTGATCCGCCGCCGTGCCTTCGCGACCGTGCCGGTGACGGTGGAATATTCAATCACGCCGCTCGGCGCGACGTTAGCCGGGGCGGTCGATCCACTGCGCGACTGGGCTGAGCGCCACCTGAAAGAAGTGTTGAGCGCGCAACGCCGTTATGACGCCCAACGCACATCGGCGGCCGCCTGACATCGTCTGTTGAAATTTCCGGGCCTTCAGAACTGGCCGGCCTTGGCCAGTTCGACTTCGACCCTCAACTCGATCTCGGACAACACCGCATCGAGGCCCGGGTCGCCTGAAGAGGATTTCAGGTTGGCGGCAGCGGCGCGCAGCCGGCCGACCGTCGAAGCATCGAAATTGCCCGATAACAGCCCGATCTTGAGCTCATCGAGCACATCGAGCGCGCCTTTGCCGCGTTGTACGGAACGCTTGCGCCGCTCATCCGGATCCTCGACGCCCTGCATGGCCAGCAGCGCATCGATGCCGGCCGCTGCCTTGGGCGCAACGGCCGCACGTGTCTCCGAGGTCGACGCCGCGTCCGGCAGCGCAAAGCCGGTCGAACTGGTTCGCCGGACGTTGCCCGTCTGAGAGCCGAGAGTGGTGCCGTTCGGTCCGTAGATGCGCATCGTTGGTTCTCGCCAGTGTCGGGCGCAGCATCGCCCGCTATGGTTAATGCAACGTAAATGACCCGGCAAAATCTGCCGCCGGGGTCAGTTTTGCCAGTCCGGAACCCGGACATTGAAGCCGGTGCCCTAAAAAATATGCAGCGATATCAATAAATTAATCCGAAAAACCGGCGTGGCACCGTTCTCGCATAGTTGATGCCGGATCGGC
>JBAVEE010000206.1:0-1525 GCA_049587575.1 Bradyrhizobium sp. | reverse complement strand
CAAGTCGGGCATCACGGTCGACCGCAAGGTGCTGTCGGACCTCGCGATCCATGAGCCGGCGGCGTTCCAGGCGATTGCCGAGAAGGCCAAGGCTGCACTCGCGGCTTGAGCCGTCGTCCGCTTGTGCCCAGCGGGGTTGAAGTCGTCCTGGCCGGGTAAAAGCGCGAAGCGCGTCTTCGCGCTGGAGGTCCCGGCCATCGACGTCTTCATCTCTTGCAAACACCGTAAGACGCGGATGCCCGGGACAGGCCCGGGCATGACGGGCTAGGAGCATCGGCTCAGCATCCTGGCCAAAAGGGATTGCCATGACCGACCTTGCTCAACTCGAATCCCAGATCCTCGGCCAGATCGCCGCCGCAAGCGACGAAGCCGCCCTGGAAGCCGTGCGCGTCGCAGCGCTCGGCAAGAAGGGCTCGATCTCCGCGCTGCTGGCAACCCTCGGCAAGATGTCGCCGGACGAGCGCAAGACGCAAGGTGCGGCGATCAACCTCGCCAAGGACAACGTCACGCAGGCGCTGACCGCGCGCCGCGACATCCTGAAATCCGCGGCGCTCGACGCCCGGCTTGCCTCCGAAACCATCGACGTCACGCTGCCGCCGCGCGAGGCCGTCGCCGAACAGGGCCGAATCCATCCGCTCAGCCAGGTCATGGATGAGCTTACGGCGATCTTCGCCGACATGGGATTTTCGATCGCCGAGGGTCCGGATATCGAGACCGACGACTACAATTTCACCAGGCTGAATTTTCCGGAAGGCCATCCGGCGCGGGAGATGCACGACACGTTCTTCTTCCATCCGAAGGACGACGGTTCGCGGATGCTGTTGCGCACCCACACCTCACCGGTGCAGGTCCGCACCATGCTCACCCAAAAGCCGCCGATCCGCATCGTCTGCCCCGGCCGCACCTACCGCATCGATTCCGACGCGACGCATACGCCGCAGTTTCACCAGGTCGAAGGCCTCGTCATCGACAAGGGCTCGCATCTCGGCCACCTCAAATGGATCCTGCACGAATTCTGCAAGGCATTCTTCGAGGTCGATCACATCAACATGCGATTCCGCCCCTCGTTCTTCCCTTTCACCGAGCCATCGCTCGAGGTCGACATCCAGTGCCGGCGCGACAAGGGCGAGATTCGCTTCGGCGAAGGCGAGGACTGGCTGGAGATTCTGGGCTGCGGCATGGTGCACCCCAACGTGCTGCGCGCCTGCGGCATCGATCCCGAGGTCTATCAGGGCTTCGCCTGGGGCATGGGCATCGATCGCATCGCGATGCTGAAATACGGAATGTCCGACCTGCGGCAGCTGTTCGAGAGCGACGTGCGCTGGCTCAGCCATTACGGCTTCAAGCCGCTCGACGTCCCGACGCTGGCGGGAGGATTGAGCGCGTGAGGTTCGTAGTTTTGCCTGCCGAGATGTTGAACGCTCTTTCCGTTCCCTCCCCCCTTGTGGGGGAGGGTCAGGGAGGGGATAGGGGGCCTCAATGAGCGCAGGGCTTGCAGCCTATGCAACGATCATCGTTGCCTTAT
>JBAVEE010000205.1:0-9990 GCA_049587575.1 Bradyrhizobium sp. | reverse complement strand
CGCTATGGCTGCCTGCAAA
Organism: Bradyrhizobium sp.; assembly: GCA_049587575.1. GTDB lineage: Bacteria > Pseudomonadota > Alphaproteobacteria > Rhizobiales > Xanthobacteraceae > Bradyrhizobium. The sequence continues at coordinate 9,971 of JBAVEE010000205.1, read as the reverse complement.
ACCGATCGGCCCTTCCCAATAGGGAAAGCTCGTTCCCATCCAGCTCTCCGCATTCAGCGGCATGCACGAAATCTTCAGCGCCAGAGCTGGAATCGCAATATCCCATGTGGTCGGGATCATGCGCCCCTTGATCTCGGTCAAGGCCCTCGGCGTCATGGCGATATCGGCGGATGCGATCTGTCGGGTTCTGCCATCCGGCAAAATCCAGTTGCCGGAAGCGTAGTTATTGCCGTCGTTCTGACGCAGCCGGAACAGCATGAGTTTTTCGCCGGAGTCCAGATGCAGCGACAACCAATCCCATCCGGTTTGACCGGAGGCGAGCGGCTGGCTGCTCCACTCGCGGTCCATCCAGGCTTTTCCGGCGACTTCAACCGGCCTGTCGTCGATGGTGATACTGCCGCTCGCCCTGAAATAAGGCTGGCTGAAATAATACGAGGCCTGCCCCCGCTCGGATTTCCTGCTGTAGCCGGCCTCTCCCTGCAGCACCAGCGCGCGATCGGCATCGAGCCGCAGCGCGTAGGCGAAATCGGCGCCGGAAGCGCTGAGCTCGATCGGTGCGATTGTATGATCGCGCATGCCATCGAGCCCGCGCATTTGCCATGAGTCGATCCAGGCTCGATATGGCGATGCCTCGACGCCGGCCTGGCCGACCCCGCCGCGGGCGAAGGTTTCGCTGTAGCGGTGGGTGTCGGCGCGCGTGACGGCGGCGTGCCCCATCCAGATCTGCTGATTGGCCCATCCCTCCTGCTGTGGGCCGGGATGCATGGCCTGACGAAACAGGGTCCACTGTGCGCCATAGGCCGTGCCGGTCGTATCCACGAGATTCGCGGTCACGTACCACCACTCGATGCGATAGTCCGGATGCGGGCCATGATCGGCGGGAAAGGCAAAGATCTTGCCCGGGACGACGGGCGCGAATCCTTCTCCGCTCATGCCAAGCCCGGCAAAGCCCTGGGCAAAGCCAGGCGTGCGGCTGAGGGCGAGAAGAAGCGCGCCGCCCGCGAAGCCGCGACGTGATATCCGAAACCTATCGTTCATCGGCGAAAACCTTGATCAGGGCCGCCGGTTGCATCCGCGCCAGCTTGAGAACGGGAATCAGCGCGGCAACCAGCGAAGCTGCGATGGCCACGCCGAGAAGCTCGAGCAACTGCAGCGGGAAGACGTGAAACGGCAGCCGCCAGCCGAACGCCTTTACATTCACCACGGCGATCAGGCACCACGCGACCAACAGGCCCAGCGGCAGCGCGAGCAGCGCCGTGATCAGCGCCACCGACATGGTCTTCAGGAGTTCAATGGCCGCAAGCTGCCGGCGCGTGATCCCGATCGCCCAGAGCGGCGCAAGCTGTGGCAGCCGGGAGTTGCCGAGCGTGAGCAGGCTGGTCAGCAAAGCAACGCCGGCGACCCCAAGCGTGAAGGCGTTCAGCGCCGCCGTCACCGCGAAGGTCCGGTTGAAGATCTGCATCGACTCGGCCTTCAGCGTCGCTTGATCGACGAGGTTTCGGCCATCCAGTCCGAATTTGTCCTGCAACGCCGACATCAGCGCCGGAACCGCGGCAGGGTCGGCGCGCAGGCCCAATCGGGTCAGCGGGATTCCGGGAAAACGCCGGGTCAGCGCGCCGAAATTGACAGCGATCTGGCCCTTGGGATTGCCGTAATCCGAGTAGATTCCGACCACCTCGATCGCCCAGTTTCCCCCGGGTGTGGGCACCTCGACGGAATCGCCGATGCCAAGCTTGAGTCGCCGGGCCAGTTGCTCGCTGATCAGGCCGGCATCGCCCGGACGAAGCCTGGTCCAGGCGTTTGCGGTCGATTGGAGCAGTGGCCAGTGATCGCGATAGGTGGCGTGATCAGCGAGGCCGTAAACTTCCACCGGAACTCCGCCGATCTGGGTTTCGGCTCGGCCGCCGGGCAGGATCGCCGCGACTTCGGGGCGTTCGCGGAGCCACGCCCTGATGGCTGTGGCCTGCGCGTCGTCAGATGCGTTGATGTAAACATCTGCCGCCAACCGCCCGTCGAGCCAGGTGGTAAACGTTCGGCTGAAGGTTTCGACCATGGTGCCGACGCCGACATTGACCGAGAGCGCGAGCAACAGCGCCATTAGCGCCAGCGACAATCCCGAAAGCTGCTGACGGCTGTCCGCCCAGAACCAGACCGCAAGCGCGCCATGGGCACGCTGCTGGCCCTGAGCAAGAATCAGCTCCAGCAGCGCAGGCAGCCCAAGTGCCGCGCCGAGCAGCATTGCCGCGAGCACCGCAAAACCTGAAACGAGGGAATCGCCGAGCCAAAGGAAACTGGCGGCGGCAATTAGCACAACGAGGGCAACGGCGCTTTGAAGGATCAGCCATCTGTGCTGCGCCTGATGCCACGCATAGGGTTGGGCAGCAGCCAGGACCGAAAGCCGGACTGCCTTCAGCAGGCTCGCGGTCGCAGCCAGCAGAGCGCCGAGCACGCTGATGGCGAGCCCTGCGATCCACCACTCCGGCTTGAGCGTGAGCTGACCGGGAATCCGGGCGCCATAGAGCCCGCGCAACGATGCCACGACATCCGGAAGCAGCGATGCCGCGATCAGGTAGCCGCAGACCAGACCCACGACGCCCGCGACCAGCGCCAGCGATATGAGCTCGAACACCAGCACCGTGTTCAGCTGACGTGCGGATACCCCGCAGGCGCGCAAGGTTCGCAACATCGGCAGGCGTTGTTCGAATGCAAGGCCGATCGCGGAGTTGACGATGAACAATCCGACGAAAAATGACAGCAGGCCGAACGCGGTCAGGTTCAGATGAAAACTGTCGGTGAGGCGCTCGAGATCGCTTTCGGCGTCCGGCTCGACCAGGCGAAGCTTGTCGCCGGTGACATTTTCGAGCGGGATGCGATGGCCTTTGGCCTTGCCGATCAGGAGCCGGGAGATTTGATCGGGCAGTTTGAGAAGCCGCTGGGCAATGCCGATATCGACCACCATTACCCCCGGCACGAGTTGCGCCGCCACGCGAAGCGGCGGCAGCAAGGTGCCACCGCTCGCCGGCGGCGAGGCGCCCTCCGGCAGGCCAAGTTCGGAAAGCGTTTCCGGCGACACCAGGATTTCTCCAGGCGGCGTGATGAAGGATTGCAGGCCGGCCCTTCCGATCGCCGGTGCATTGCCGACTTCGGCCGGCAGCGTGACAGGCTCGATACCGAGTAGCCGGAATGCCCTTCCGCCGATCTGGATGCGGCCCTCGAGAACGGGAGACACCGGCCACCCGGCGCGGCGCAGGTCGACGAAGAGTTGCTGCGGGAAGGTGGCGCCGTTGCGGCCGACCAGAGCCGCCGTCCTGGCGCCGCCGAAAGTGGCGGCCGCGCGGTCGTAGCTGCTGCGAGCCTGCTGGTTCAGCGCCTGTACGCCGCTCCACAGCGCGGTCGCCGAAATCAGGCCGATCAGCAAGGTGGCGAGTTGCATCGGATGCCGCCGCCAATGACTCAAGAGAACCGCGAGAATCCACAGGGCGCGGTTCACGCGATCAGTCCTGCGCTGAGGTTGATATGCCGGTCGAGCGTCGCGGCCAGCCGCGCCGAGTGGGTTACCATCAGGAAGCCGCAACCGGTTTGCGCAACCAGATCGCGCGTTAGCGCGAGAACGTCATCTGCGGTCGCCTCATCGAGATTGCCGGTGGGTTCGTCGGCGAGCAGAAGCAACGGCCTTACCGCCAGCGCGCGGCCGATCGCGACCCGCTGCTGCTGGCCGCCGGATAATTGCTCGGGATAGCGGTCCAGAAGGTCGCCGAGCCCTAATCGCTCCACCAGTTCGGCATGCCAGGCCGCATCATGACGGTCGGCGATGCGAGACTGAAACACGAGGTTATCCCTCACATTGAGGCTCGGAATCAGATTGAATTGTTGAAATACCAGACCGAGCCGGTTGCGCCGCAATGCCGCCAGGCCGGCATCGCCGAGATCAGAAATGGACGTGTCGGCGAGCCTTATCTCGCCGGCGTCGGCCCGATCGAGGCCTGCGATCAGATGCAGGAGCGTGCTCTTGCCGCTACCGGATTCGCCGGTCAGCGCGACGCGCTCGCCTGCCGCGATGCTCAGGTTCACGCCGCGGAGTACGGCGATTTGCTCGCCGGCGGAACGATAGGCCTTGGTCAGATTGCGAACGCTCAGCACGATCTGCTTGCCGGTTGTCATGCGAAGCGTGTCACCATGAAGGCCCCTTTGATTGTCGCGCAACATACCAGAACCATAACCCGGGATCAGGGTCTCAAAGATGACGGCGACGCGATCGTGATCTGGTTGCAGCTTCCGTCCGAAACTGCATCGGCGGCCTGAGAGCAGGCTGAATCCGGTGAAAATGCCCGGTTGCATTGCCTGATCCGCCTTGGATAGCATTGGATCGGCGGATCCGACAGAGCCGGCAAAGCGATAAACGACAATGAGAGAACGACCATGACCACGCCGCCGACTCCCAAAGGTGCCTGGAGGATCACGTTTCTCCTGTTTCTCTTCATGCTGGTGAATTTCGCGGACAAGATCGTGGTCGGCCTCGCCGGCGTACCGATCATGACCGAACTGAAGCTCGAGCCTGAGCAGTTCGGCCTGCTGGGCTCCGCGTTCTTCCTGCTGTTTTCGATCTCCGCCATTGCCGTCGGGTTCCTGGTCAATCGTATCGCGACGCGCTGGGTGCTTTTCGCGCTGGCGGTCCTGTGGGCGCTGGCGCAGTTCCCCATGGTGGGGACGGTCAGCTTCTCGACGCTGTTGATCTGCCGGATCATCCTCGGCGCCGGCGAGGGGCCGGCGGGTTCGGTCGCGGTGCATGCGATCTACAAATGGTTTCCCGACGAGAAGCGAACCATGCCCACAGCGATCCTGTCACAGGGATCGGCGTTCGGCGTTATCCTCGCGGTTCCGGCACTGAACTGGGTGATCGTCAATTATAGCTGGCACTATGCGTTCGGTGCGCTCGGCGTCGTCGGCCTGATGTGGGTGGCGGCCTGGCTGATGCTGGGCGAGGAAGGCCCGCTGGTTCAGACCGCCGTGATTGCGGAGGCGGATCCCCGCATTCCCTATTTCCGGCTTCTGACCTCGCGGACTTTTATCGGTTGCTGCGCCGCGACCTTCGGCGCCTATTGGGCGCTGTCGCTGGGGCTCACCTGGTTCACGCCCTTCATCGTCAAAGGCCTCGGATTCCCGCAAAAGGACGCGGGGTGGATATCGATTCTGCCATGGGTGTCCGGAGCCGTCGTCGTGCTCATCACCGGCTGGACCTCGCAGGTGCTGATGGCGCGCGGTGTATCTACCCGCGGCGCCCGCGGGGTGCTTGGCGCGGTCCCGCTGATCGCCGGCGGGTCAATCCTTGCCGCTATCCCGCACGTCGAAGGCGCCGGGCTGCAGATCGCCCTGCTGGTGACAGGGTCGGGGCTTTGCGGCTCGATTTACGTGGTCTGCGCGCCCATGCTTGGCGAGTTCACGCCGGTATCCCAGCGCGGCGCCGTGATTTCGATCTATGGCGCGATCTACACGCTTGCAGGCATCCTGGCCCCGGCGGTAATGGGCAGCGTGATCCAGCGCGCGCCACGGCTACTTGACGGCTACATGATCGGCTTCACCATCAACGCCGTCATTCTGATCGTTTCCGGCTTGCTCGGCCTGCTGCTGCTCTGGCCCGATAGCGAGCGTGCGCGTTTGACGGGGGAAGCGCGGCAACCGAAATTCGCCTGACACCCAAGGGGTCGGAGGCCGCCTCTGGAAGGCTCAGGGATGCATAAGCCCTGCGTCCGACGCCGCGGGTCTCGCTTGCGGGCCTCGCTCGGTGGCGAGCGCGAGCAGGACCGTGAGGACCATGAACATAACCGAAGCGCCGAACACCCAATGCGGCTGATTCTGGTCCATGATCCAGCCGAACAGCAGCGGGCTGACGATGCCGCCGATGTTGAAGCCGGTGGAGACGATGCCGAAGGCCCGCCCCGCCGCGCCCGGCGGCGCCGCATTGCGAACCAGCATATCGCGCGATGGGGCGATCACGCCTCCGAGGAACCCCGCCGAGGCCATGGCTGCCGTCAGCAGCGGAAGCGGCAGATTTATTGCTGCGATCAACAATACGATCGCGGCATTCACCGCAAAGCAGGCGGCGGCCACTTGCCCGTGGCGGCTTGTGTGGTCGGCGAGAAATCCGCCCGCCAGCACGCCGATCGCGCTGGCGCCGAGAAACGCCGTCAGCGCCATATTGGCGGCCGGGAATGCCACGCCATAGCCGCTCATCAGCGCAACCACGCCGAAATTGCCGATGCCGGCGTTGGACAGGCTCAGCAGCGCGAAAAAGATCGTCAGCACGATGAGGGCGGGGGTGATGACGCTTTGCCGCGGCGGGGCTGTGCCATCCACATTGCGGTCCGCCGCGCTCGCGTCGGGAATGCCGACGACGAGCAGAAGCAGCGCGACAAGCGGCCCCACCGCGCCGGTCACGAGCAGCGCGCCATGGCCTCCCGTCGTTGCGACCAGCGCCGCCACGGTTGCGGGCGCCACCGCGCCGCCAACGTAACCGGCGAAGGTATGAACCGAAAAGGCGCGGCCCATGCGCGCCTCATTCATATGAGCGGAAAGGATCGCATAATCGGCCGGATGATAAACGCTGTTGGCGAGTCCCAGCAGCACGGCGCTGGCGATCAGCCAGGGGTAGCTGAGATGCAGGCCGAGCATGATCAGGGCGAGGCCGCCCAAGGTGAGGCCGATCAGCAGGATTTTGCGGGCGCCGATATGGTCGGCAAGGTAGCCGATCGGCGCCTGCGTCAGGCCGGATGTGACGGCGAAGACGGTCAGCGCAAAGCCAAGCTCAATATAGCCGACGCCGAGCTGTTCCTTGAGAAAGGGGAACAGCATCGGCAGCACCAGCATATGAAAATGACTGACCCAATGGGCCGTCGAAATCGCGACCAGCGTGCGGAGCTGCTCGTCCGTCTTCGCTTGTTGCGGCGCGGCCAGAATGTCGGCCATCTCCGATTCCTCTCGCTTTGCTCGCGAAACTACCGGCTCTGTTGGCCATTTGTCCATGAATGCAGCTGCATGACAGCCCTCGAAACGCCGCCGGAAACGGGGTGCCGGCCCATTGCTCGCAAGCGCTCGTGATGGACCCTTTGGTCGGTTGGATAGGTGTCTTGTCCGGATCACGCGGTCGCGTCTGCGACCTCAATCCCACCGTCTTTGAAGCGCCATATTAGCGGTAATAGGACAATCTTTTCCCTCCTTTTTCCGACGTTCAGTGTAAAGGGAGGCGTCGCCGGAGCATGACGCGGAAAACCGGCAACCGGTTTTTCGAAAGGTCATGCTCAAAACAAACAGAAGAGATCATGATCCGGTTTAATAGGATCATGATGGAGCCACGCATGAAGAAGCCGAAAATCGAATTGGAAGAACAGCAGCCACGCAAGATCATTCGCGCCGACAAGGCGCCGACCGAGGGCTATTCGCTTGTCGTGGACGGACACTTCAAGTCGCACCACGATACGGTCGAGGCCGCCGAAGAGACCGGCATGGCTTTGAAGAATCAATACCAGATGCTTCAGGTGCAGGTTTACGACGCCGCGACCAAGACGCGATCGCTGATCGAATGGCCTGCGCCGGCGTAGCGCCAGACCTGACGTGCGGCGTGAGACCAAACCGATAACCGGTCCCTCTCGCGACAAACGCAAAGCGCCCGGGGGACGTGCTCAATCCCGGAAACATGATCGAGCAACGAGTCTTAAGTCCGACGCCCGCCGCTTTGCTGTCCCGCCAGCCAATCGGACAGCGCCGGGCCCTTGTCGGCTGATTTCTTCGGCTTGGCGCGCGACTTTTTTGGGACAGCGGCTGGACGCGGAGGCTCGGCGGCCTCGCGCGCGAGCCGCAATGCCTTCAGCTTCGCCATGTTATCGGTCACCGCCTTCAGCGCAGCGTCGCGCTCGGCCATGCCGGTCTTGGCGTCGCCCGCCGTGCGCGCGGCCTTTTTGAAACGCGCATCGGCGCGGTTGCGATCTTCTTTTGTCATTTAAATTATTTTCTTCTTTTTGGGCTTGGGCTTGGCCTTGGGCTCCGACGGCTTGTTGCGGTCTGCGGCTTCCCTCTCCAGCCGCATCGCGCGCAGGTTCTCGGTCCGCTTTCGTATGGCGACGTCGGCCGCGGCGATCTCGGCCATGGCCTTGATGCCTTCGGCGTCCTGGGCGAGCTTTCGGTTCAGCCTGATCTCTTTCAGCTCGGCGGGGCTCTTCGGTTCGTCACTCATTGGATCCTCAAAATTCAAGGCGCATCATCGTGCGGCGATCTTTGTGACAATCCTACCATGCATTGGGCCGCCGAAGGGGCATATTTTGGTTCATTCCGCACGGAAAGAGCTACTTTCCGTGCGGAACCTGTAATCGTGGTGAAGGGCGCTCTCCTGCGTGGCCGCATCGGAGGGGGTTACGCAGGCTCCAGACAGGGGATCAGAACGTCGCGCCGGCCTTCAGCAGGAAGGTGCGACCCGGCAACGGATAGGCACTGAACGCACCCGGCGTGAACGCGCTCGCGATCGCATAATCGTAATACAGCACATTGAACACATTGTTCACGCTCAGCGACCAGAAGTATCGATCATACGCTCCGCTTAGCTTGAAATCGACCGTCGCATTGGCCGGAATCAGCGGCTGGGTATTAGGCTGATCGTTGTCCATGCGGCGGCTGCTCCAGTATCGCGCCGTTGCATCGGCCACGAGATATTTTTGCCAGATGTTCCAGCTGACGCCGGCATTGGCCGTGTAGCGCGACACCAGGGGAACGTCATTTCCGGTGAAGGGACCCTCGCGGAATATCGCGCGGGTGTAGGCGAACCCGCCGCGTAGCAGCAGGGTGTCGCTGGCACGATATGTAGCGCTGGTCTCGGAGCCGTAACGTCGCGTTGGATCCAGATTATAATCAATGAAATGCACCGGATCGAAATGGATCTCGTTGGTGAGGTCCATGTTGTAGATGCTCGACTGCATCTCGAATCTGCCGGCCTTGACCCGAAAACCGGCTTCGATGTCGTTGGACGTTTGCGTCTTCAGATCGAATGTCCGGGGTAGGGGGATTGTAAAAGTAGGATCGAAGATCGGTGAGGCTCCAACTCTTTCGTCGACGTTAGGTGTGCGAAATGCGCTGGCGGCGCGGCCGAACACGGAAAAGCTCTCGTTGAAGCGGTGTTCAATACCGATGTGCAACGCCTGGTTTGTTTGACTGCTGTCCAGCGGCGCAATTTGACTTTCGCCAAAAAATCCCGGAGCTGCCGGATTCAGAAGATCCGTGGCGGTTACGCTCGTGCGCTGTACGCGCGCGCCATATGAAAAATCGGTAGTTGGGAGTATGCCGACGATCTGTTGCCAATAGGCGGCCAGCGTCCTTTGAGACAGGTCGTAAACGTCAAGCGGGGGGTTGCCCTGTAGTTCGCTGCGGTTGGAATGGTAGGTCGCATCGTAATAATCGATTCCGGTCAGGATAGTTGAGGGCAACCCGAACATCGGGTTTTTGATGCTCAATCGGGGCGTCAGCGACCACGTCTGCAATCCGGTATCGACGTAGCTGGCATTAAAGTCCTGCAATGGAACGTTACCGAAGAATCCTGCCTGCTGCTTTTTGTCCCGTACACCGCCGTCGACGATGAGTTCGGCGCCGTTCCACAATGTCTTGGTAAACCCGGCGGTGGCGTTGGCCCCCTGCTTGTTGCCGTAGTCGAAGGGGGTGTCCGTGCCATTGCGGGCGGTCACGAGTTCATTGACCCCTGCGGACGGATTGACCAGCCGTCCGCCGGGCAATCCGAGCTGCTGGTTGTCGCCGGATACGTTGAAGAACGCCTTGAAGTCAGGGGCGGTATAGCGAATCTCGCCGACGCCGTTTTGCTGCGAGAGAGCGTTGTTGGCCCGGTATCCGTCCGAGCTGATTCCATTGCCGAAGAAGGATGTTGACCATGCTCCCTGGTTCGCCGTGGCGGAAACCGAACCGAGGCGCTGATTGAA
>JBAVEE010000204.1:0-3385 GCA_049587575.1 Bradyrhizobium sp. | reverse complement strand
CATCCAGCGGGATGCCGAGGCGCCCGGCCATCGTCTGCACGAAGGTACCCTTGTTGCAGCCCGGCGGAGTGACGTCGAGATAGTAGCTCTGCGACCGTACCGCGGTTGCCTGCGCGCCCAGCGCTTGCTGCATGGCGATTTCGCAGCGCTGCAGCAGTGCGGCGTCAGCGCTGGCACCGACGATCTTGCAGGCCGATGTCAAATAGGGCGTGAAATCGGCGACGATGTGCGGATCGGCCCGGATGGCGCGCTTTTCGTTCGGGACGTATTCGCCGTTGCCGTTGCGGGTGAGCCAGAGGTCGCTGGTGAATAGCCAGATATCGGCGCCGTATTCGTTGAGCACGTCGAGAGCGCGTTGCGTTGCAGGCGCCGGGATCAGGTGCTGCTCGATCGGCTTTAGCTGCGGGTCGACGATGCAACTGCCGTTGAAAGCCCCGACCGGCAGCGTGATTTGCAACGGCTCGATCAGAAACCTCATGCCGATGGTCGGTCGGCTCGAGGTGATGGTGAAGCCGATGCCGGCCTCGTGCAGCCGCCGTACCGCGGCTTCGGCGCCGTCGGTCAGGGTCTTGTCCTTGGTCAGCAGCGTGCCGTCGACGTCGGAGACAACAAGGGCGATGCGGGTCATGTGCGGCTCCTGCCGGGTCGGGCGCGGCCAGCTTTGAGTTGGCGGACGATGTCGTCGACGATGGTCTCGACCGAAGCATCGATCGGCACGATGACGGGGTTTTCGTCCGCGGCCGGAGGTTCCAGCGTCTTGAACTGGCTGTCCAACAGGCCTGGCGGCATGAAATGGCCTTTGCGCCGGGCGAGCCGGTCCGCGATCAAGGACTGCGAACCGCTGAGGAAGACAACGCGGGCGTCGCTTCGGCCATGCACCAACACGTCGCGGTAGGAGCGCTTGAGCGCGGAGCAGGCGATGACGGCGTGTCCGCCGCTCTGGCAGACCCTGTCGATCTCGTCGGCGATAGCCTGCAGCCATGGCCAGCGGTCCTCGTCGGTGAGCGGCCGGCCGGCGCTCATCTTGGCGACATTGCTCGCGGGGTGAAACCGGTCGCCGTCCTCATAAGTCCAGTTCAGCCGTTCGGCGAGCCTGGCCGCGATGGTGCTCTTGCCGGATCCGGACACCCCCATCACGATCAACGCGCACGGCGGTTCACAGGCTTGGTCGTTCACGAAGATTCTCCGCCGAGCGCGGCCCGATCCGCCAGCAACACCGTTTCGCCTATGGAACGGGCCCGGTTCGCCGGCAGGTCCTCGTGCCCGAGCAGACGCGTCAGGATCGCGCGCTTCTGTGAGCCTGCGACTTCAAACAGCATTTCGCGACAGGAGCCGAGCGCCGGCAAGGTCAGCGTGACCCTGGGCACAAAGGGCTCGACATGCGCCTTGGGCACGCCGACCACCCAGCGTCTGGTCTCTTCGACGGCTGGATCATCCGGAAACAGCGATGCGGTATGACCATCGGGCCCGACGCCCATCAGCACCGCATCGAACAAGGGCCGGGCGGAATCCAGCTCATCGGCGCCATAGAACGATCGCAGCTCGCTTGCGTAACGGTGTGCCGACTCGTTAGGGTCAGCAGTATCGGTCGGGATCGGGTGGATGTTGGCAGCCGGCGCGCAGCGATCGAGAAAGATCCGCCGCGCAATACCCATGTTGTTGAGGGGATCGTTCGGGGCGACAAAACGCTCGTCGCCGATGAACCAATGGACGCGGTCCCAGGGGATCCGGCTGCGATAGCTATCGGTCGCGAGCAGCCGGTAGAGCTGTTTCGGGCTCGATCCGCCGGTCAGGCAAATCGCTACCCGGCCCTGGTTCGCGTCGATCCTTGCCAGTAACCGCTCCGCAGCGGCAGTCGCGAGCGCAGCCGGATCGGCAACCCTGATAATCTTGCGTTGTTCGCCGCCGGCCATGGTCAGGTAAGATTCCGCCAGTTTCGGCCATCGCGCTCCACCAGACCGTTGGCCTCTTCGGGCCCTTCGCTGCCGGGATCGTAGATCTTCAACCCCTTGGAGCCCGCCTTCTTCCAGGCATCCAGGAACGGCTGCACCGCCTGCCACCCGGCTTCCACGCTATCGGCGCGCTGAAACAGGATGTTGTCGCCGATCATGCAGTCGTAGATCAGCGTCTCGTAACCGGTGCTGGGCTCGGCCTGGAAATAATCCTTGTAGCGAAATTTCATCTCGACGCCGTCGATATCGATGGCGGGTCCCGGCACCTTGGTGTTGAACTGCAGCGCGATGCCTTCGGTCGGCTCGGTGCTGATAATGAGACAATTCTGCGACAGCCGGTCCACGGGCGTTTCGCGGAACATGGCAAATGGCGCCTGCTTGAACTTGATCGCGATCTCGGTTCGCTTCACGCCAAGCGCCTTGCCGGTCCGCAGGTAAAACGGCACCCCGGCCCAGCGCCAATTGTCGATCGTCAGTTTCAGCGCGGCGTAGGTCTCCGTGGTGCTGCCGGGGTTGACATCCTCGGTCTTGCGATAGTCCTCGATCTCGGTGTCGCCGACTTTGCCGGCGCGATATTGCCCGCGCACCGAATTGCGCAGGGCCTCTTCTTCACTCTGGGTCTGGATCGCCGCCAACACCTCGGCTTTCTCCGACCGCACCGAATGGGCATTGAACTTCACCGGCGGCTCCATCGCGACCAGCGACAGCAGCTGAAACAAATGGTTCGGCACCATGTCGCGCAGCGCGCCGGTCGCGTCATAAAAGCTGCCGCGATGGCCGACGCCGATTTTTTCGTCGACGGTAATCTGGATGTGGTCGATGTGATTGCGATTCCAGATTGGCTCGAACATGCCGTTGGCGAAGCGCAGCACCAGGATATTCTGAACGGTTTCCTTGCCGAGGTAATGATCGATCCGGTAGATCTGGTGCTCGTCGACGAGCTTCAGCAGCTCGCTGTTGAGGGTCTTCGCCGAGGCGAGATCGGTCCCGAACGGCTTCTCCACCACCAGGCGCCGCCACGCGCCGTTCTCGGTCAGCATGCCGGTGCGACCGAGCTCCTGGCTGATTGGGAGAAAGGCGCTGGGTGGTGTCGCCAGATAAAACAGCCGGTTGCCGCCGGTCCTCCGTGAAGCTTCCAGTTTTTCGAGCCGATCGCGCATTGCATCGAACGATGCAGGGTCTTTTGGATCAGCTTCGATGCAGGTGGCGCATCCGAGCAGGCGTTCGGCGATGGCCTCATCAACCTTGCGGGTGGCGAATTGGTGCAGGCCCTTCTTCAGGCTTGCGATCAATTCCTCGCTCGACATGCCCTTGCGGGCGATGCCGACGATACAGAAGTTGTCCGGCAGCAAGTCGTTTGCGGCGAGGTTATAGAGTGCGGGGATCACCAGCCGGTGTGCGAGATCACCGGTCACGCCGAAAATCACGATGCT